>VGEI01000338.1 GCA_016869415.1 Alphaproteobacteria bacterium | reverse complement strand
CGGCGCCAAGTTCAACGAGACCATCGAGATTTCGATGAATCTCGGCGTCGACCCCCGCCATGCCGATCAGGCGGTGCGCGGCATGGTCAGCCTGCCCTCGGGCACGGGCAAGAACGTGCGTGTCGCTGTGTTCGCCAAGGGCGCCAAGGCGCAGGAGGCTCAGGCCGCCGGTGCCGATATCGTCGGCGCCGAGGATCTGGCCGAGAAGGTCAATGCCGGCGAGATGAATTTCGACCGCGTCATTGCCGCGCCCGACATGATGGGCGTGGTCGGTCGTCTCGGTAAGGTGCTGGGCCCGCGCGGCCTGATGCCGAACCCGAAGCTCGGCACCGTGACGCCGAACGTCGCCCAGGCCGTCAAGGACGCCAAGGGCGGGCAGGTCGAGTTCCGTGCCGACAAGACCGGCAATGTCAACGCCGGTGTCGGCAAGGCCAAGTTCAGCGAGGAGCAGCTGGTGGCGAACGTCACCGCCTTCCTCGATGCCATCAACAAGGCTCGGCCGTCGGGCGTGAAGGGCAGCTACATCAAGAAGGCCACCCTGAGCTCCACCATGGGCCCGGGCGTGAAGCTCGATGTGGCGGGCTTCGGCGGGCCGGTCGCGGCCGCGGCTGAGTAAAGGAATTCCGCCGCTTCCCGTTTCCGCGGGCGGCGGCGGTGGCAAGGTCGGCTCGGGAGCGATCCCGCGCCGGCCGAACAAGCGGGATCCAGGATCCGGCAACGGTTCGTGGGTCCCCCTGTCCGAGACTGCAGGTGTCGTCGTCCCGCAAGGGAAGGCGGCTTAAACCCTCGCCAGAGGCCGCCTGCATAGACAGAGGTCGACATGTCCGGTCGGGGCCGATCGCTCCGGTGCCGGATGTGAACTTCTGGGACAGGTCGAGTGGCGCTCGTCCGTCCCCGTCAACGGGCCGGCCGTGAGCCGAAAGCAACCGGTCCGCCGGTCTTCGCATCCCTCGGGGGATGCCGAGGCAAGCGGATCAACACTGGAGACGAACCCGTGGACCGATCGCAAAAAGCAGAGCTGATCACCACGCTGAACAAGACCCTCAAGTCGGCCGAGCTCGTCGTCGTGACGCAGCAGGCGGGCCTGACGGTTGCCGAGATCACCGACCTCCGTCGGCAGATGCGGGCAGCGGGTGCCGGCTTCAAAGTTGCGAAGAACCGGCTCACGCGGCGCGCCCTGGAGGGAACACGCTTCCAGGGAATCTCGGACATGTTCAAGGGCCCGACCGCTCTTGCCTTCAGCACGGATCCCGTTGCTGCAGCCAAGGTGGCCGTCGGTTTCGCGGACAAGAACGAGAAGCTGAAAATCGTCGGTGGCAGCCTCGGCGAGCGCAAGCTCGACGTGGCCGCGGTCAAGGCGCTCGCAACCCTGCCGTCTCTCGATGAGATGCGCGCACGGTTCCTGGGCCTGATTTCGACACCGGCGACCCGTCTCGCCACGGTCATCCGTGCCCCGGCCGCGCAGATCGCGCGGGTCGTCGGCGCGCATGCCCGCAAGCAGGAAGGCAGCGCCGCCTGAAGGCGGTTCGTCGCGATAGATCCCTGAAGTTGAGACCTTGTTTTTGCCATAGGAGAACTTAAATGGCCGATCTCGCTAAACTGGTTGATGACTTGTCGAAGCTGACCGTCCTTGAGGCGGCCGAGCTCACCAAGATGCTTGAAGAGAAGTGGGGCGTTTCCGCCGCCGCAAGAGAAGTGGGGCGTTTCCGCCGCCGCTCCGGTCGCCGTTGCGGCGGCCGTCGGTGGCGGCGCCGCTGCCCCGGCGGCAGCTGCCGAGAAGACGGAGTTCACCGTCGTCCTGGCCAATGCCGGCGACAAGAAGATCAACGTCATCAAGGAAGTCCGTGCCATCACCGGCCTTGGCCTCAAGGAAGCCAAGGACCTGGTCGAGGGTGCGCCGAAGGTCGTCAAGGAAGGCGTTTCCAAGGACGACTCGGCAAAGTTCAAGAAGCAGCTTGAGGACGCCGGCGCGACCGTCGAAATCAAGTAGGCCGACAGCGCTTGACCGGCGGCCGGGGCTTCAAACCCCGGCCGGCGGTTCCTCCGGCTCAGGCGCCGCACGCGAGATAGGAACCCGAATTTCTTGATCTGGCACCTCAGACGAGGGCGCCGGGTTGGCAGATGAATGTTCGTGAGGAAGTCGATGATGCAGTCCGTCATGGGTCGCAAGCGTATCCGGAAGAGCTTCGGGCGGATTCCCGAGGTGGCGCCGATGCCCAACCTCATCGAAGTCCAGATGAGCTCCTACGCGGCCTTCCTGCAGATGCGCACCCGGCCCGAGCAGCGCAGCCCGGTTGGCCTTCAGGAGGTGTTCCGTTCGGTCTTCCCGATCAAGGATTTCTCCGAGCGCTCGCAGCTCGAGTTCGTGAAGTACGAGCTCGAAGAACCCAAGTACGACGTCGAAGAATGCCAGCAGCGCGGCATGACCTTCGCCGCCCCGCTCAAGGTGACCCTGCGTCTGGTCGTCTGGGACGTGGACGAGGACACCGGCTCGCGCTCGATCCGCGACATCAAGGAGCAGGACGTCTACATGGGCGACATGCCCCTGATGACGGACAAGGGCACCTTCATCATCAACGGCACCGAGCGCGTCATTGTTTCGCAGATGCACCGCAGCCCGGGCGTGTTCTTCGACCATGACCGCGGCAAGACTCATTCCTCCGGCAAGTACCTCTTTGCCGCCCGCGTCATCCCCTATCGCGGTTCCTGGCTCGACTTCGAGTTCGACGCCAAGGATATCGTCCACGTGCGTATCGACCGCCGGCGCAAGCTGCCGGTCTCTACCTTCCTCATGGCGCTGTGGAGCAAGGAGACCGAGGCCAAGATCCTGGCGCTGATCGATGACGGCAAGACGGTCGACGACCTGGCGGACGACGATCGCCGCAGCGGCGGCATGACCCCGGAGGAGATCCTCAACTACTTCTACGGCAAGGTCGTATACACGCTGGGCAAGAAGGGCTGGAAGACGACCTTCGACGCCGACCTGATGCGCGGCGTCAAGCTGACCACCGACCTGCTGGATGCCAAGTCGGGCAAGGTGCTGGCCGAGGCTGGTGCCAAGATCACCCCGCGTCTCGCCAAGAAGCTCAAGGAAGACGGCGTCGAGGAGGTGCTGGCGACCCATGACGACATGAAGGGCCGCTACGTCGCCATCGACCTGATCAACGAGCAGACGGGCGAGATCTTCGTCGAGGCCGGCGACGAGCTGACCGTGGCGAACCTCAAGGCGCTCGAGGAGGCCGGGATCACCACGATTCCCACACTCCATATCGACCACCTGACGATCGGCCCGTATATCCGCAACACCCTCAAGGCCGACAAGAACGCATCGCGCGAGGATGCGCTGATCGAGATCTATCGCGTCATGCGCCCCGGTGAGCCGCCGACTCTGGAGACTGCCGAGGCGCTGTTCAAGGGCCTGTTTTTCGACGCTGAGCGCTATGACCTCTCGGCCGTCGGTCGCGTGAAGATGAACTCGCGTCTGCAGATCCAGTGCCCAGACACCATGCGCGTGCTGCGCAAGGAGGACATCCTTTCGATCCTCAAGGTTCTCGTCGACCTCAAGGACGGGCGCGGCGAGATCGACGACATCGACCACTTGGGCAATCGCCGGGTGCGCTCGGTCGGCGAACTCATGGAGAACCAGTACCGCATCGGCCTACTGCGCATGGAGCGCGCCATCCGCGAGCGCATGTCGACGGTCGAGATCGACTCCGTCATGCCGCACGACCTGATCAACGCCAAGCCGGCGGCGGCAGCGGTGCGCGAGTTCTTTGGCTCGAGCCAGCTCTCGCAGTTTATGGACCAGACCAACCCGCTGTCGGAGATTACGCACAAGCGGCGCCTCTCGGCCCTCGGGCCGGGCGGCCTGACGCGCGAGCGCGCCGGCTTCGAGGTACGCGATGTGCACCCGACGCACTACGGCCGCATCTGCCCGATCGAGACGCCCGAAGGTCCGAACATCGGTCTGATCAACAGCCTCGCCACCTACGCGCGGGTGAACCCCTACGGTTTCATCGAGAGCCCGTATCGCCGCGTGGCCAATGGCAAGATGACGGAGGAGGTCGTCTACCTCTCCGCCATGGAGGAGAGCCGTTACAACATCGCCCAGGCCAACATCGAGATCGATAGCCGCGGGCGCATCGTGCCGGAGACGGTCAACTGCCGCCGCGGCAGCGGCGATTTCGTACTGGTGAAGCCGGAGCAGATCGACTTCATCGACGTCTCGCCCAAGCAGCTGGTGTCGGTCGCCGCCGCGCTCATCCCGTTC
>VGEI01000337.1 GCA_016869415.1 Alphaproteobacteria bacterium | reverse complement strand
TGCGCGAGCGCGCTGTATGCAGCCTTCCCGCCGCCGGGCCGACGAGCTCGGCAAGCCGCGCCTCGACATTCATGTGAATGTCCTCGAGCGCGGTCTGGAAGCGGAACCGGCCATTCTCGATCTCGGCCAGCACCCGGCGCAGGCCCCGCCGTATGGCGGCGCCGTCCCTGGGCGTGAGGATGCGCCGCTTGACCAGCATCTCGGCATGCGCAAGGGAGGCGCGGATGTCCTGGGCGTAGAGCCGCCGATCGACGTCGATCGAGGCATTGATGCGCTCCATCACCGCGTCCGGGCCGGCGGCAAACCGGCCGCCCCATATCGGGTTCGCGGTTTTGGCTTTCCGGGGGCGGGGCGGCATGGCGGGCGGGCTTCTCCGGGCGGAGCCGGAGGTTGGATGAGCCCCCCGACGGACCTATGTTATAGGACAGACCGAAACCGGATACAGCCATGATTCTTGGGCGATTTTGCCGCTTCCTCGCCAGCCGCTACGGGCTGGTTTCGGTCAGCGCCACGGCCGCGGCGGCGGTTGTCGTCGCCTTGGTCGTCGGCGTCACCGGCGGCGATCCCAGTGCGCCGCCGGCCTTCAAGGGGGCGCTGCAGAGCTTCAAGCCTGTCAGCCCGCCGAGACCGGCGCCGGAAATCAGCCTCACCGATCTGGCCGGCCGGCCGCTAGACCTCGACGCCTTCAAGGGGAAGGTCGTGCTGCTCAACTACTGGGCGACCTGGTGTGCCCCTTGCGTCGAGGAGATGCCATCGCTCCAGCGGCTGCACGCCCGGCTGGGCGGTGCCGATTTCGCGGTGGTCGCGGTTTCGGTCGACCGCCAGGGTCTCGAGATCGTGCAACCCTTCCTCGAGCGTATCGGCCTGAAGCAGCTGCCGATCTATCTCGACCGCTCAGGTGCCTCAATGCGCGCCTTTGGCGTTCGCGGCCTGCCCACGACGATGTTGATCGACCGCGCGGGCAACGAGGTCGGCCGCCTCGAAGGTATGGCCGACTGGCAGTCGCCTGCCGCCGAAGCACTGATCCGCCACTATCTCGGGAGTACGGCGCCCATGCAGAAGAAGGCGGAATTGGCACGCGACTAGGCGCTCTCCGGTCAGCCGGCTGTGTTCTCGCCGGGCACTGTGACGGTCGGGGGCCAGCTGGGTGAACCTTCCGCTCCCGCCGTGGCATGCCTAGAGTGCCGGCCATGACCAGCCCAGGCCCGGCCACCGCCGGGTTGGCGAAGCACTCATGCGGGCGTGGCTCTCGGCCGCCTTGCAGCCAGACGTCGCGCGAGCTCGTCCACTCCTTCTCGAACAGCTCGCGTACCGCGACGATGGCCTCGACGATGCGCGGCACGACGATGAAGCCGTTCTGCGCGTACTCGATGGCGGGGCGCTGGACGTCGGCGAGGCTCCACGTTCCGTGATCGCGTAAGAGCGTCGCCCAGGCGCCGAAAGCGCCGGGCACGGAGGCGGGCAGCAGGCCGATGCCCGGCACCATATCGAGACCCATCTTGCGGAAGGCGGCGGCGCTGGCCAGGGCGGGCGCCGTGCCCTGGCCGCAGAGCACGCGCACGCGTTTCTCCTTCTGCGACCAGTAGAGGATGGGCACCTCGCCGCCCGGACCGTTGAGATGCGGCTCGACCAACTGCAGCACGAAGGCCCCGGCCGCCGCCGCGTCGAAGGCGTTGCCGCCGCGCTCCAGCACGCCCATGGCGGTCTGCGAGGCCAGCCAATGGGTCGAGGCGACGACGCCGAAGGTGCCGCGGATCTCAGGGCGGGTGGTGAAGCCGGACATCTGGCGGGCTACACTGCCACGCATGCCTTTAGCGGTCGCGCTCATTCTTGCTGTGTCGCTGGCTGGGCCGGTCTGCGCCCAGGCGCTGGTCGGCGATCAGCCACAGCGGGTCGCAGAGCGCATGGTGCCGGAGCCGCCGGGCATTCTCGTCGCCAGCTGGGTCGAAGGTCTAGAGGCGCCGTGGTCGCTCGTCTTCCTCCCCGATGGCCGCGCGCTGGTCTCCGAGCGCCCCGGCCGCATCAGGATGATCGAGCAGGGGCGGCTGCGGCCGCAACCGCTCGCATTCGTGGAGTCAGCGCAGGGCGGCGAGGGCGGGCTGATGGGCCTCGCCGTGCATCCGCGTTTTCCGCAGCAATCGTTTATCTATGCGATGCACACCCACCGCGAGGCTGGGCGCACGACCAATCGCGTGATCCGGCTGATCGTCGAAGGCGGCACGGCGCGTTTCGATCGGGCGATCGTCAGCGGCATTCCCGGCGCCCGCAACCACAATGGCGGGCGCATCGCCTTTGGCCCGGACGGACATCTCTATGTCGGCACCGGCGAGATATTCGAAGCCGACCGCGCCCAGGATCCGGCCGATCTCGGCGGCAAGCTGCTGCGCCTCACCGCCGACGGCGGCGTCCCGGCGGACAACCCGATCCCCGGTTCGCCGATCTACTCGCTCGGTCATCGCAATATCCAAGGGCTCGCCTGGCATCCTTCCGGCACGCTGTTCGTTTCCGAGCACGGGCCCTCGGGCGAGCTCGGCCTGCGCGCCTGGGACGAGATCAACGTCATCCGCAGGGGAGGTAACTACGGCTGGCCGAAGGTCGTGGGAGCGGTCGGTCGGGCCGAGTTCGTCGACCCGCTAGTCGCCTTCCGCGACAGCTCGACGCCGCCTTCGGGGGTAGCATTCTGGAATGACGCTCTGTTTGTGGCGACGCTGCGCAGCCAGGCGCTGATCCGCATCGGCCTGGATCAGACCGGCTCGATCTGGCGCGCCAGCGCGGTCGACCGCTGGTTTGCCAGCAACCGCAACGAGGGTGTCTTCGGCCGGCTGCGCGACGCCGTGGCTGGGCCAGACGGAGCCCTCTATTTGCTGACCAACAACCGCGACGGTCGCGGCCGGCCGCAGCCGGGAGATGATCGCATTCTGCGGCTGGCGCAGGTGCCGGTGGGACGGACCCGCTGAAACCCCACCCGCTCAACCAGTCAGAGGCAAGGCGCCTCTGGCTCCACGCCCAGCGCCTCGACACCGCCGCCCCCTTCGGCGGCGGGCCCGAGGCGACGCGGCTGGCCATCGAGCATTTGGGCTACGTGCAGATCGACACGATCAACGTCATCGAGCGCTGCCACCATCACGTCCTCTACACCCGTATTCCCGGATACGAGCGCGCGCACCTCCAGAGGGCACAGAGCGTCGACAAGAGCGTGTTCGAATACTGGACCCACGCGCTCTCCTACGTGCCCAGCCGCGACCTGCGTTTCTACCGGCGCGCCATGCACGACTACCGCAGAAGGCCGCGCTGGTGGTTCGGCACGGTGAGCAACAAGGATCTGCGCAAGGTTCTGTGGCGCGTCCGCAACGGCGGCCCGCTGTCGATCCGCGATATCGACGACGATGTGCTGGTGGATAAAGACCATGAATGGGCCAGCCGCAAACCCTCGAAGCGGGCGCTGCAGCTTGCTTTCTATACCGGCGTGCTGACGGTCAGCGCGCGCGCCGGCATGCTGAAGACCTACGAGCTGATGGAGCGGCATTTCGGCTGGGACAAGCCGCCCAGTCCGGCCAGCGAGAGCGAGATCCGCGAATACCTCCTCGAGCGGAGCCTGCGCGCACAAGGGGTCGTGAGCCTCGATTCCATCTGCTACATGGACGCGCCGCGCAAGACGGCCATGCGCGAGCTGATCGCCAGGCGCGTGCGGCGCGGCGAACTGGTGCCCGTCGCGGTCGAGGGAGCCGGCAAGACAGAGCACTGGGCAGAGCCCGAAGCGCTCGCGGCGCCCGAGGGGCAGCCGACGGTGCACCTCCTCTCGCCTTTCGATCCACTGGTCATCCAGCGCAAGCGGCTGCAACTCTTCTTCGACTACGAGCACCGTTTCGAGGCCTATGTGCCCAAGACCAAGCGCGTCTACGGCTATTTTGCCCTGCCGGTGCTGGTCGACGATGCCATCGTCGCCGTGCTCGATCTCAAGGCCAACCGCGCGGCGCGCGAGCTGCTCGTCCAGCAATGGACTTGGATCGCACCACGCGGCGCGCGCCAACCGCACAAGCGGCGCATCGAGGAGGCGCTCGACCGCTTCGAGAAGTTCCAGGTGGCGGCGTCGATCCAACATGATCGGCGAACGCTCTAGCAGTTTGCTGAAAAAGGTTTTCGGGAGGTACTGATGAGCAACATTGATTCAAGAACGGCAGCATTGTCGTAAGATCGATTCAGATTTTCGCGCCCCCGGATTCGATTGTTGCTCATTGTGACACGCACTCCGAGTTTTTCAGCAAACTGCTAG
>VGEI01000336.1 GCA_016869415.1 Alphaproteobacteria bacterium | reverse complement strand
CGTCGCGGCCGTCGCGCGAGCCGTTGACGAAGGGCAGCAGCGACAGCCCCTGCAGGCCCTGATAGGACTCGACGCCGGCGCGCTCCAGCACCGTGCGGGCGATGTCGAGAGTGGAGGAAAGCGCGCCGCGTCGGCCGCGTGCGCCACCGTCCGGCTCGCGCCAGATGAAGGGTACCCGCACCAGCGCCTGGTAGTGCATCGGGCCTTTCAACATGAGCTGGTGGTCGCCCATGTAGTCGCCGTGATCGGCGGTGAACATGACGACGGTGTTCTCGGCCAGGCCCAGCGCCTTGAGCTTGTCGAGGATGCGGCCGATGGCGTCGTCGACCATGGTGATCATGCCGTAGGTCAGCGCCGTCGCCTCGCGCGCCTCGCGCTCGCTGCAGGCGAAGAGGGCGGGCGAATCCTTGCGCGCCTTGCCGCTGTCGCGCTGGTCGAGGGCCCAGCGCAGATGCGGCGGTGCCTTGGTGCAGTCGAGCCGCCAGCTGGCCGGCAGCTCGATGTCCCGGGGGTCGTACATGCCCCAGTAGCGCCCGGGCGGCGTGAACGGGTGATGCGGATCGGGGAAGGAGCATTTGAGGAAGAACGGCCGGCCGCGCTCGGCGGCGCACTCCTCGAGCCGTACCAGCGCCCGCTCCGCGACGTATGAGGTCGGGTACAGCTCCTCCGGCAGTCTTGTGCGCCACGCCTGGGGCGTCGCGTAATCCGGCGACGGCAGAGCGTTCTCCGGCCCGCGCAGACTGTCGGCGTCGTTGTGGCGGTGGCGCAGCCATCGGGTGTAGTGGCCCTCGACCTGGTCGCCATGGTCGATGGCGAGGTCGACGCTCTCGAAGCCGTAATAGGGCAGGTCGAGGTCGTGCGCCGGGTCGTCGCGCCATTTCGGCGCCATCTCCTGGTCGTAGCGGCCGGCGCCCGGGCTCTCGGCCGGGACCAGGCCGGCGACGCTTTTCGGGCCGCCGCTGGCGTACCTGTCCGGCGGCAGGTTCGCCGGATCGCCGGTCATGTTCTGCAGATGCGCCTTGCCGACCAGCGCCGTGCGGTAACCCGCGTGGCGCAGCCGGTCGACAAAGGTCGTGGCCTCGAGCGGCAGCGGGATGCCGTTGTGCCGCACGCCGTGCAGCGAGGGCATCCGTCCGGTCATCAGCGTGGCGCGGTTGGGCATGCAGATCGGCGAAGCGACGTAGAAGCGGTCGAAGGCGGCACCGCCGGCGGCGATACCGTCGATGTGCGGCGTGCGCACCACCGCATTGCCGTAGCAGCCGAGATGGTCCGCCCGGTGCTGATCGGTCATCAGCAGCAGGAAGTTGGGACGTGCTGGCATGGACGCTCAGTCGGCTTTGATGTTGGCGTCCTTGACCACCTTGCTCCACTTGGCGAGATCGGCGCGGATACGCGCCGCACTGGCGGTCCCGTCGAGCCAGCGCGGCTCGATGCCCATGGTGCCGAGGCGCTGCTGCACCGCCGGATCCTCGTAGGCCCGGCGCAGCTCGCGGCGCAGCGTCTCGACGATGGCGCTAGGCGTGCCGGCGGGCGCCAGGAAGCCGTACCAGTTGGTGATGCTGACACCCGGCCAGGTCTCGGCGAGCGGCGGGATGCCGGGCAGCAGGGCGGAGGGCCGGTCGCCGGTCACCGCGGTGGCGAAGATGCTGCCGGCATTGATGTGCGGCAGCAACGCGCCCGGCGGGCCGCAGAAGACCTGCACCTCGCCCGCTACCAGCGCCGTCACCGAGGGGCCGGCGCCGTTATAGGGCACGTGGGTCATCTGAATGCCGGCGGCACCCTTGATCATCTCGCCGCACATATGGCCGGGCGAGCCGTTGCCGGCCGAGGAGAAGTTGAGGGCTCCGGGCCTGGCGCGGGCCGCCGCAGCAAGGGCCGGCGCCGTCCTGGCGCCGACCGACGGGTGCACGGCCAGCACGTTGAAATCCTCGGCGACGATGGCGAGCGGGACGAGATCCGCCGCCGGGTCGTAGGCCAGCTTGATCAGCGCCGGCGCCTTGACCACCGGCAGGTCGACGGTGGCGAGCAGCGTGTAGCCGTCCGGCGCGGCGCGCGCCACGGCCTGTGTCCCGACCGTGCCGGTGGCGCCGGGGCGCGTCTCGACGAGGAAGGGCTGGCCGGTCTGCTCCTGCAGCTTCTGGGCGTAGAGCCGCACCAGCACCTCGGCCGGGCCGGGTGGGAACGGCACGATGAAGCGCACGGGCCGCGAGGGATAGGCGGATTGCGCCTGGGCCTCCGCCCCGAAGAGGAGGGCCGCGGCGCAGAGCGACAAGGCGATGTACCGGTACATTCACGTCTCCCGTAGGCAGCGCCGCGATCGTAGCCCAAGCGACGCCCGGCGGCTAATCTCCGTTCCGTGACGTCGACACCCACCTCCAGCGCGGGCCGCGGCCGCGCGTTGGCCGCCTGGCTGATCGCCGCATTGTTCTTCTTCTATGCGTTCCTGCAGCGCGTCTCGCCCAGCGTCATGGTCGAGGAGCTGATGCGCGACTTCGCCGTCGGTGCGGCGGTCCTCGGGCATCTCTCGGCTTTCTATTTCTACGCCTATGCCGGGTTGCAGATTCCCATCGGCGTGCTGCTGGATCGGCTCGGCCCGCGCCGCCTGACCACCGCAGCCGCCGCGCTTTGCGCCGTTGGCAGCCTGATCTTCGCGATCGCCGACAGCGTGGCACTGGCCTCGCTCGGCCGCTTCCTGATCGGCGCGGGCGCGGCGTTCTCCTGGATCGGCGCGCTCACCGTGATCACCCAGTGGCTGCCGCCGCAGCGTTTCGCGCTGATGGGCGGCCTGACCCAGGCCATCGGCATGCTGGGCGCCATCTTCGGCCAGGCGCCGTTGGCGCTCGCCGTCGGCAGCGTGGGCTGGCGCTTGTCGGTGATGGCCCTGGCTGGGCTCGCGGTGGCTTTCACCCTGGCCCTCTGGCTGGCGATTCGCGATCGGCCGCACAAGGCGACAGCTTCCTTCGGCATCGGCGAGGGGCTGCGCCGGGTGGCCGGCAATCCGCAGACCTGGCTGGCCGCCCTCTTCGGCATGACGATGACCGGGCCGATGCTGGCCTTCGCCGGGCTGTGGGGTGTTCCCTGGCTGACCACAGTGCACGGCATGGACCGCGCCAGCGCCGCGGCGACCCTGTCGCTGATGTTCGTCGGCTGGGCTATCGGCGCGCCGCTGCTCGGCGGCTTGTCGGATCGCTGGCGGCGGCGCAAGCCGGTGATGGCCGGCGGCTCCCTCCTGGCCGGCCTGGCGCTGGCGGCGCTGCTCTACCTGCCGGGGCTTTCGCCGGCCGCCATGGCAGCGCTCATCGCCGCGCATGGCTTCGGTGCCTCGTGCATGGTGCTGGCCTTTGTCTCGGCGCGCGAGCACAACCCGGACGGCCTGTCCTCCAGCACCTATGGTGTCATCAATACGGCGGTGATTGCCTCCGGCGCCTTGCTGCAGCCGCTGCTCGGCCTGCTGCTCGACCTCAACTGGGACGGGTCGCTGGCGGCAGGGACACGGGCCTACAGCGAAGCGGCCTACGGGCTGGCATTTGCCGTCCTGCCGGTCGGTTGTATGGTGGGCACGCTCGCTGCCTTGCTGGCGCGCGAGAGCTATCCCCATCCCCTAATCGAGAAAGCACGATGACTCAGAACACCGAGGCGCTGATCCGCGAATATTACAAGCGCTTCAACCAGCAGGACGTCGAAGGGTTCCTCGCCCTGCTCGACGAAAACGTCGTCCACGACATCAGCCAGGGCGGCCGCGAGAGCGGCAAGCCGGCCTTCCGCAAATTCCTCGAGCACATGAACCGCACCTACCGCGAGGAGGTGCGCGACCTCTCGGTCATGGTCGACGCGACCGGCACGCGCGCCGCGGCGGAGTTCACCCTGCTCGGCACCTACATGGCCACCGACGGCGACCTGCCGCCCGCCAGGGGCCAGCGCTACACGCTGGTCGTCGGGGCATTCTTCGAGGTGAAGAACGGCAAGGTGACGCGCATCTCGAACCACTACAACATGAAGGACTGGCTGCGGCAGGTGCAGTGATGGCGCCACCGCTGGCCATCGAGGTGCTGTGGGGCGAACGCACCCGCCCGGCCATCCCGGCGCTGGCCCGGCTGCGCGTCACCGTGTTCCGCGACTTTCCCTATCTCTATGAGGGTTCGACGGCCTACGAGGAGAAGTATCTCGCCAAATATGTCGGCCTGCCCGAGGGCACCATCGTCGTGGCGCGGGACGGCCAGGAGATCGTCGGTGCTTCGACCGCGCTGCCTCTCGCCAAGGCGGGCAAAGCCGAGCAGCAGCC
>VGEI01000335.1 GCA_016869415.1 Alphaproteobacteria bacterium | reverse complement strand
CATGGCCATCGCTTCAGCCGCAATGCTGGGAATACGGTTTCGCGAGAATTTCCATGCCCCATACCTTGCCACCTCAATACGGGATTTCTGGCGCCGCTGGCATATCTCACTCTCGAGCTGGATTCGCGACTATGTGTACATCCCGTTGGGCGGAAGTCGATCGGGTTCCGAATCGCGCACCGCCGCCAACCTCCTGATGGCGATGACTTTGTGTGGGCTTTGGCATGGTGCGGCGTGGACCTTCGTGGCCTGGGGGATGTTGCACGGTCTGGCAATAGTCGGCGAACGATTTTTAGTGCCCCGACTGCCCGCAAGTCGGCTGTGGCCGCTCGTGAGCTGGTGCGTTACCACGCTTATCGTCTTTACCTCCTGGGCACTGTTCAGGGCCAATAACTTCGATGTGCTCGCGGCGCTGATCGCGGGATTGTTGGGGGAAGCCGATGTCTATATTCACAAGGCTGTTTGGGTCTTCGTGGTCATGGCTGCCCTCATCCTCTATGCCGAGCAGGCTGTCTTGATGCTTTGGCCAGCTGTGGCCGAGCGACCTGGCGTCGTGGCGCTCGCCCGGAAGTGGATCTCCCGCTCCATATCCCTGCGAATCCTGATTGCCACGACATTAACGGTGCTGCTGTTGTTGCTGCACTATCCGCAACTGGGCGGACGCAATTTCATTTATTTCCAGTTCTGACGCGGGGCCAAAAAACCGCGACGCTTGTTTCGCACGGCACGGCATAGTGCGCTTCGGAAGCCTAGGCCTTCCTCCGGGTATTCGTCTTTTGTTTGGACTGTGGCTTCGACGACAGGACAGTGGTTGGTGGCTTTGCTACGACAACGGGTTTGACGGTTGACGGTAGGGTGGCTGGCACGCCGTTGGCTAGCGCCTTGTCGAGCTTCTTCTTGACCGCCGGCGGCAGCTGGTTCCACGGGCAGTCGTGAATGGCGCCTGCCAGCGCCCACAAGCCTACGACGGTGTAGTGCCGTGGCCGCAGACCTTTCAGGCGCTGATAGGCCGCGACGGCACCGAGCTCGTGCAGCGTCTTCTCGTCGGGGATGCCGACTTCCTTGAGGTCGTAGGCGGTGACGTGGCCGATATTGCGCAGCCGTTCAATGGGGCGGTTTTTCACGGACATGAATCGACCATCGCGGAAAAGAGAGTCATCAGAAATTCACTTTCGTTGAAATACAGGCTGGCGCTCACATCGTCGCGCCGACGACCCAGGGTGCAAACTCGTCATCGCCAAAGCCCATCTGCTCGCTCTTGGTCGGTTCGCCCGACGCCGTGCGCAGGATGAGATCGAAGACCCGCTGGCCACATTGTTCGACGGTCTCGCTGCCGTCGACGATGGTGCCGCAGTTGATGTCCATGTCGTCACCCTGGCGCTCGTAGAGCCGGGTGTTGGTGGCAAGCTTGATCGAGGGCGCGGGTTTGCAGCCGTAGACCGAGCCGCGGCCGGTGGTAAAGCAGATCATGTTGGCGCCGCCGGCGACCTGCCCGGTGGCGGCGACCGGGTCGTAGCCCGGCGTGTCCATGAAGACGAAGCCCTTGGCGGTGACCGGCTCGGCATAGCCGACGACGTCGACCAGGTTGGTCGAGCCGGCCTTGGCCGCGGCACCAAGCGACTTCTCGAGGATGGTGGTGATGCCGCCCGCCTTGTTGCCGGGCGAAGGGTTGTTGTCCATCGTGCCGCCGTGCTTGGCGGTGTAGCCCTCCCACCACTTCATCACCTTGACCAGCTTCTCACCGACTTCCTTGCTGACCGCGCGGCGGGTGAGCAGATGTTCGGCGCCGTAGGTTTCCGGCGATTCCGAGAGGATCACCGTGCCGCCGTGACGGACGAGCAGGTCGGAGGCCGCACCCAGCGCCGGGTTGGCGGTGATGCCGGAATAGCCGTCGGAGCCGCCGCATTGCAGGCCGATGGTGATGTGCGAGGCGGGCACGCTCTGGCGCCTGGTCTGGTTGATCTCGGGCAGAAGCTCGCGGATGCGGGCCACGCCATCACGGATGGTCTTGGCGGATCCGCCCGTCTCCTGGATGGTCATGGTCTGCAGGAATTTGCCTTCCGACAGGTTCTCGGCCTTCATCAGACCGCCGATCTGGTTGGCTTCGCAGCCCAAACCGACGACCAGCACCGCCGCGAAGTTCGGGTGGCGAGCATAGCCGGCAGTCACCCGGCGCAGCAGGTCCATGCCTTCGCCCTCGGCCGCCATGCCGCAGCCGGTCTTGTGGGTCAGCGCCACGACGCCGTCGACATTGGGAAAGTCGGCGAGCAGCCCGCGGTCGCCGGTGATCGGATTGACCCGGAAGGCATCGGCCATGTAGCGCGCCGTGCCGGCAGAGCAGTTCACCGAGGTCAGGATGCCGATGTAGTTGCGCGTCGCCACCCGCCCGTCACCGCGGACATAGCCCTGGAACGTGGCGGGCTGGTTGAAATACTGGGTCGGCTTGGCCAGCGTGGTGTGGGCGTAGTCGCGGGCGAAGTCACGGATCTCGCAGTTGTGGGTGTGGACATGCTCGCCCGGCGCAATGCCGGCGGTGGCAAAGCCGATGATCTGCGCATAGCGCAGGATCGGCTCGTCTTTGGCGATGGCCCGTGTGGCCAGTTTGTGGCCGACCGGAACCCGGGCCTTGACGGTCACGCCCTCGCCGGGGACCGGCGTGCCGGGCAACAGGTCGGCGCGGGCCACCACGACGTTGTCGGCGGGGTTGAGGCGGATTGTCAGCTTGGCGATGTCGGCCATGAATCGGCGGCTCCGGGAGACGGGCGGGTGGAATATAGGGCTTCGCGCCGGGCTGCGCCACGCTTGCCAGGAGTGGAGTTAAGCCCCTAGAGTCGCCCGCTTTTTGGAATATCTCGAAGCTGGAGGTACAGCACGTGAGCGGACGCATGCAAGGCAAGATGGCCCTGGTCACGGCGGCGGCGGCGGGTATCGGCCGGGCTAGCGCGCTCGCCTTCGCGCGCGAGGGCGCTCAGGTGATTGCCACCGACATCAACGAGGGTGGCCTCAAGGCGCTGGCCGGCACCGCGGGTATCACCACCCGCAGGCTCGATGTCTTGGACAAGGGGGCGATCGAGGCCCTGGCCAAGCAGGTCGGCACCATTGATGTCCTGCTCAACGCCGCCGGCTTCGTCCACCACGGCTCGATCCTGGAATGCGACGACAAGGCCTGGGACTTCACCCTGAATCTCAACGTCCGCTCCATGTTCTGGATGAGCAAGGCGTTCCTGCCCGGCATGCTGGCCAAGGGGAAGGGCGCGATCGTCAATATTGCCTCGGGAGCCTCGTCGATCCGCGGTATCCCCAACCGCTTCGTCTACGGGACGAGTAAGGCCGCGGTGATCGGCCTGACTAAGTCGATTGCCGCGGATTTCATCACCAAGGGAATCCGCTGCAACGCCATCGCACCGGGCACGATCGATACCCCTTCGCTCGGTGACCGCATCAACGCCTTCGCCGACCCCGTGCAAGCGCGCAAGGATTTCATCGCCCGCCAGCCCATGGGCCGGCTGGGGACGGCGGAGGAGATCGCCGATGCGGCGCTGTTCCTCGCCTCCGACGAGAGCTCCTACGCCACCGGCACCTGCATCGAGATCGACGGCGGCTTCAACCTCTGAGCGGAGAGCCGCCGTTCGAGGACTATATTCCGCTCCGATGTACGATGACCTGGCCAATCCGGTTGACTCCCCGGCGGGCCATCAATAGCGTCGCAGGCAATCGATACGCATTATCCAACGTAGGGAGTGAATACATGCAGACGCGCAATGCCTTGTATCTCGGCGCCGCGGCGATCGCGGCGGCTGTCGGCTTCGCCGGTCCGGCGAGTGCCCAGACCAAGCTGAAATTCGCGCATGTTTACGAGACCAACGAGCCCTACCACAGCGAAGCCGTGTGGGCGGCGCAGGAGATTGCCAAGCGCACCAACAACAAGTACCAGCTCGACGTCTTCGCGGCCTCGGCGTTGGGCAACGAGCAGCAGATCAACCAGGCGCTGCCGCTCGGTACGATCGACATCATCTACACCGGGACCTCCTTTGCCGGTGCCACGCACAGGCCGCTGGCCATCTCAGGCGCGCCCGGCATGATCCGTGACTACAATCACTGGAAGGCCTATCGCGACAGCCCCCTCTTCAAGGAACTGGCTGAGGGATATGACAAGGCCACGGGACACAAGATCGTCTCGCTGACCTACTACGGCGCACGTCACGTCACCGCCAACAAGGCGATCGCCAAGCCCGAAGACATGGCGGGCATGAAGCTGCGCGTGCCGCAGGCCCCGCTCTACCTGATG
>VGEI01000334.1 GCA_016869415.1 Alphaproteobacteria bacterium | reverse complement strand
CCAGGCGCAGGTGGCTCTCGCCTCCTCCAACGCCAAACGCCAGGCCGAGACGGTGATGCGCTCGCTCACCGACATGGGCCTGCCGGCCAACCGCGTCAGCCTCTCCGCCTCGACCAGCAACAGCGCGCAGACCAACGAGGTCCATCTCTACGTGCGCTAGAAATCTTTCGCGGGCGCTGCGCCGCTGCGGAAAAGGCCGTCTCGCAAGGGACGGCCTTTTTGCTATCATCATCTCATGGCGTGCCTCAAAGCCCTGTGCTTAGCGATCCTGCTGCTGGTCGCAGCTCCGGTTCCGGCGCAGCAAAGGCTCGACCTACCCGCACCCGACCGCGAGGCCATCCGCACGATCATCGAGAGCCAGATGGCGGCCTTCCGCCGCGACGACGGGGCAGCGGCCTTCGCCTTCGCCACGCCCGGCATCCAGGCGATGTTCGGCTCGCCGGAGAACTTCATCGAGATGGTGCGGCGCGGCTACGCGGCCGTGTACCGGCCGCGTGCGGTGGAATTCGCCGACATCATGGGCGACGCGGAGCGCCCGGTGCAGCTCGTGCACCTGGTCGGCCCCGACGGCGAAGCGGTGATCGCCGCCTATGAGATGGTGCGCGACGGTGCGGGCTGGCGGATCAACGGCTGCGTGCTGCTGCGCCCGCCGGGGCGGACGACGTGAACTAACCCTCCGCGCCTTAGAGGGAGAGGGCTAATGGCGACACTGCCTACACCCGCTCCAGCTTCCTCACCTCGCTCTTCAGCTCCAGCACCTCGACCGGGCAGTCGGGCCAGTTGTGCTCCCAGCAGACGATGAGGTCGCAGCCGGCGGGGTCGTGACCGTGCCGCTGGAAGCTGCGGCTGTCGCGCTCGAACTCGATGCGCACGCGCCGCCATTCGCTACCGACGCGGCGCTTGGCCTCGGCGTCAGGAAACTCGGGAGCCAAGGCCTCGACGATGAAACCGAGATCCTCGGCGACCATGCCGAACAGATAGATGACCCCGGACTCGCTGGTCGGCTCGTGCTCCAGCGCGCGGAAGCGCAGCGGCTCGCCATAGCGCCGGCCCACCGCTGCCGCGCGGTCCGTCGGCCCCAGCCGCACCCGCCTGTCGCAATAGGCGCGCAGCTCGCCGAGCAGTGGGAAGCCCGGCTCATGGCGCTCGAGCCAGTCGCGCAGCGCCGCAATGGCGCGGCGCCAGCCGCCCCAGCGCAGGGCGTAGGTGTTCGCCGCATGCACGGCGATGCGCTCGAAGCGGGCCTGGGTCACGATGCCGCCCTCGGCCAGAAAGGCGTCGCGCATGCTGCGCAGCAGCCGTTCGTCGGGGATCCGCTTGCGCTCGTACTGGTCCGGCAGGCCGCTCGCCCTGACCAGCGCCGCGAAACTCTCGAAATGGCGCGCGATCTGGCTGTTGGGGATGCCGGTCTCGTGCCAGAACTGGGCGCGCGTCACCCGCGGTTTACCCGTCCGCGCGGCGACTTCCTTCATCCGCGCGATCAACCCGTCCTTCGACAGGCCGCGTTGTCTTGTGACCATTCTGTCTACCTCCGCCCCTGAACGTGGGGTGGCGCGGCGCGGATTGCCAGCTTGCAGATGTCTATAGACATTTATCGGCCTTAAGCCCTTGATCGGGCTCGACGTGAAATGAGGCAAGACGATGGCAGAGGGGGCGCAATGAGCGATGAAACGCTGGAAGGTGGCTGCCAGTGCGGCGCCGTGCGCTACGTGCTGACGGGTAAGCCGGTGATGGCGGCACTCTGCCACTGCACCATGTGCCGGCGGGCCAATGCCGCGCCGGCGGTCGGCTGGGCCATGTTCGCCGAGGATCAGGTGCGCTTCACCAAGGCGCTGCCCACCCAGTACGCCTCTTCGGCCGAGGCGAAGCGCGGCTTCTGTCAATCCTGCGGCACGCAGATCAGCTTCACCGCCAGCTACATTCCCGGGCTGATCGACATCACGCTGGGCAGCCTCGACAAGCCCGAGGCGATCAAGCCGACCCTGCACTACTGGGACGCGACCCGCCTGCCCTGGCTGAAATTCGCCGACGGGCTGCCCTGCCATCCCCAGTTCCCGCCGAACCCGGCTTAGGCGCCGCCGCGCGTATCAGCGCCGGCCAGCCGGCGGCCTCTTCGCGGATCGTGTCGAGGAACCACTGGCGGAAGCGGGCGAGACGCGCGGCCCGGGCCAGCCCTTCGGCGTAGACCAGGTAGTAATGACTGTGGCGGCAGACGATGCCCGGAAACGGCACGACCAGGGCGCCGGACCTCAGATAATCCGCCGCGCAGGGCTGCGTGCCCAGGGCGACACCCAACCCTTGTGTCGCCGCCTGGATGGCGAAGTGCACGTGATCGAAATGCAGGCTGGCAGCCCCTTCGAGGCCGGAGACGCCGGCGGCACGCAGCCATTCGGGCCAGGACTCCTCGACCGAGCGTGAATGCAACAGCGTGTAACCGCGCAAGTCGGCGGGCGTGCGCAGCCTCGGCCCGCTGCGCAGCAGCAGCGGGCTGACCAGCGGGAACATGACTTCCTCGAAGGTCTGCTCGAAGCGCAGATGCTTCCAGGTCCGCCGGTTGCGGCGCAGATCCTGGTCGTCGGCCAGGAGATAGGAGTGGACGCCGAGATCGCAGTCGGACGGGCTGTATTCCGACGTCTCGATGTCGGTGACCAGCCGCACCTCGATGCCCGGGCAGCGGGCGCGGAAGGCCGGCAGCCTGGGGATCAGCCAGTTGATGGCGAAGGTCGGCGCCACGTTGACGGAGAGCACGTCGCGCCCGCGCCGGCGGGTGAGATCGGCGGTGGCGCTGTCGAGCCGGTCGAGCGCTTCGCGCGTGGCGGCCAGATATTGCCGCCCCTCCGGGGTCAGCTCGAGCCCGCGGCCGCGCCGCTCGAGCAGGCGCACGCCGAGCCTGGCCTCGAGCAACCGCACCTGGCGGCTGATCGCGCCGTGCGTCACGTGCAGCTCCAGGGCCGCTTTCGACAGGCTGACATGGCGGGCGGCGGCCTCGAAGGCGCGCACCGCGTTCAGCGGCGGCAGGCGGCGGGCCATCGTCTTGCTCTCTGGAAGAAACCTGTCAGTTTTTCGCACATATGGCGATCCTAACATTCGCTTGTCCGCAGCACCAGCGCGCTTCATGGTGGCAGCCATGCACTACATCTTTCGCCCTTTCCAAACTTCCTCCTGTGAGGAAAATGCAAGATCCCATGGCCCGGATCTGGTGGCCCGCTACGCGAGGATCTGCGCCGACCCGCTGATCTGGCCGCTCACCGCCCAGACCCCGCGCCGGCCGGCCTCGTTTACCCGCTGGCTCCGCCGGCTGGTGCGAAGCGGCGGATAGCCTGCCTCTCTCCTTGGTCATGCTCGGGCCAGTCTTCAAACCCGATTGGCCGGGCATCCATCCGGATGGATCGACGGCCTTTCCGCTCCCGCGCTCTATCGCACGGCAAGTGACCGACCCGGCGCTGACAAGAGCGGGACATCGGAGCGCGACACCGCGCACATTGCCACTCTCTCCCCCGTCGGCTTAAATCGCCTGACGATTCACCGGCGAGTCGTAACCCTCTCCGCCCGCTTCGGGGGAGAGGGTGCGAGCGCCAGCGACCGGGTGAGGTGGGCAAGGCACCTCACCCTCCCCATCGCCGATGCGATGGGTCCCCTCCCTCTCCCCGCTTCGCGCGGAGAGGGACAAGGAGAACCCGGGAGAACGCATGAGCACAGCCAGCCCGTACCAGAAGATGTTCCACGTCTCGTGGCAGGAGCTGCACCGCGACGCCAAGGCCCTGGCCTGGCGGCTGGTGGCCGGCGGCCCGTGGACCGGCATCGTCGCCGTCACCCGCGGCGGCCTGGTGCCCGCCGCCATCGTGGCGCGCGAGCTCGATGTGCGGCTGATCGACACGATCTCGGTCGCCAGCTACGACCACATGACGCAGGGTGCCGGCAAGATCATCAAGGGCATGGCGCCCGAGGTGACGAAAGATTCGGCGAATTACGCCAAGTGGCTGATCGTTGACGACCTGGTCGACACGGGGGGTACGGCGCGCATCGTGCGCGACATGATGCCGGGCGCGCACTTCGCCACCGTCTATGCGAAGCCCGCCGGCAGGCCGATGGTCGACACCTACATCACCGAGGTCAGCCAGGACACCTGGATCATGTTCCCCTGGGACACCGAGATGCAGTTCGCCCCGCCGATCGCCGCAGCGAAGACGGGGAAGTAGCGATCGAGCCCTCCCCGCCGCGCGGCGAAGGAGAGGGCTAGACGTGTCCATGCCTCCCTCCTCCGACTCCCGCTTCCCTCTTCTCGCCCCGGCGCTGATCGCCGGACTGGCGCTGGGCTGGGGCATGAACTGGCCGGCGATGAA
>VGEI01000333.1 GCA_016869415.1 Alphaproteobacteria bacterium | reverse complement strand
GTATCCGGCGGCGCAGGACCCAATCAGGCCAGTTAGTCTATAAAATCAGGACTCGCATCGTGGTAAATTAGACCATATCTAAACTAGAGTAATATATTGAAATAATTACAATATTTTATATCCAGAGTTAACCATTGTATGTCTTGAAACGTCCAGAATGTCTATTATATCTTCACGGTGACGCCGTCAGCTTCCGACCTGCAAGGTCGCCACCATCGAACGCAACGCCGCCATGATGCTCGGCGCCACCATGCGGCTGGTGCGCGGGTTGGTGGCGGAGGGCCGGTTGCGGCTCTGCAGGGTCAGGCCGACGTCGTCGGCGTCGACCTCGACGTTGTGGATGGCGCCGGGCACGGTCGGGTCGGCCCAGACCTCGACCTGGGTGCGCTCGAAGCCGATGCCGCCGAGGCTGAGCGTGATCGCCACGTTGAAATGCCGCGGGAAGGCGGCGGCGGCTTCGCCGGCCGTACCCTGGAAGACCTTCACCGGCTCCTTCGGCGGCGTGGTGAAATCAAAGCCCTGGCGGCGGATGTAATCCTCTTTCACCAGCGAGTCCGGGCGCAGCTGCGTGCGCAGCTTCACGGAACGAATGTGGCCCTCGTTGGCGCCGCGGATGGCGTCGAGCCCAGGCAGGGCGCCGCTGGCGATGCGGATGCGTCCGCCATGCGCCCGCGCGTAGTCGACGATGTCGGGAAAATCGGGAATGCCGCCGGCGCTGACGATGACCAGCGTCCTGCCGGCTCCCAGCACGGCGCGGGCGATCTCCGGCAGGGCGCCCGCCGTGGCGCATTCGCAGATCACGTCGGCGTGCCGCGCCAGCTCGGCCAGCGGCACGACCTTGGGCACGCTCTTGAGAGCCGCCGCATTGGCACGCGCCTTGTCCAGGTCGCGGGCCGTGACTGCCGTCAGCACCGCCCCGGGCAAGGCGCCGCCATCGAGGCGCCGGGCGACGTCCTGGCCGACCGTGCCGAAGCCGGCGAGGCCGATACGGGTCTGCGTGCTCATGGGTTCGCATCCGGCACGGCACGCAGCAGATCGGCGAGCGCCGTGACATGAGGGGTTGCGGGCAGCGCAGCGATCGCCGCGCCGAGCGCCTCGACCCGGGCCGGCGAGGCGACACTGCCGGCGAGGTTCGTGAACTTGGCGTCGAGCTCGTCCGGCTTCATCGGCGCCTCGGGGTAGCCGCGGGCGATGTCCTGGCGCCGTTTGAGCGTGCGGCCGTCATTCGTGTCGATCTCCAGGATCGAGGCGTAGAAATCGGGGAAGAGCTTGTCGAGCTCGTCGTCATGGATGACCGTGACGCGAGAAGCGAGTTCGGCGACTGCCTTGTCGGTTTCGCGCCGGTCGATGAACAGATCGGCGACGTCGATGGCGCCGCGGGCCAGGGCCACCGCCAGCACGTACTGGGCGCAATGGCTCTTGAGCGGATTGCCGTCCACGCAATGCACGCCCGAGCGCGGGAAGCGCAGGCGCACCGCGCGGACCTCGGCGGCCTTGAGCTTCGTCTCCGCCGCCAGCGCGAACAGCGCATCGAGGGCGGGGTGGAGGAACGAGACGGTCGAGTAGGGCTTGATGGCGAGCTCCGAGATGCCGGCCCATTCGGTCCCGAGATTCTTCGTCAGCAGCTCGGGCCGCGGGCTGCGGCTGAAGGCGCGGAACACGGTGTGGCCGCGGTCGAAGATGTGCATCGGCCCGCCGAAGCCGCCTTGCGCCAGCAATGCGGCGGTGACGCCGTTGCGCGCCGCCATGCCCATCTGGAACGGCCGCGAGTTCTCGGTAGGGTCGCTCTCCCAGGCCATCATGCCCGAGGCCTGGCAGCCGGCGAGGCCGAGCGCGCGCACGATGGCGTCGCGGCCGAGCTTCAGCAGAAAGGCGGCGCAGGCGGTGGCGCCGAAGCAGCCGGCCACGGCCGAGGGATGGAAGCCAAGATTGTAGAGCTCGACCGGGCCGATCGACATCGAGACGCGGTACTCGACCTCGCAGCCGATGGCCACAGCAGCGAGGAAATCGCGGCCACTCGCACCGCTGCGCTCGGCCAGGGCCAGCGCCGTCGGCACCATGATGGCCAGGGGATGGAGGATGGCTTCCGGATGATGCGGCTCGACGTCGCAGGCGTAGCCCATGGTGCCGTTGGCCAGGGCGGCGTTGGTGACGCTGGTCTTGAAGCCGCCGCCGACCATGCTGGCCTCGGGCGTGCCGCCCTGCTGGCGCACGAACTGCATGATGCGCTGGCCGGTCGAGTAGGCGGGGTTGGCCGCCGCCAGCAGGGCGGCCGTGCCGTCTCGCACGACCGCAAGCGTTTGCGCCTGGATGGCGTCCGGGATGGCGCGGACGCTAGCCAGAAAACCGGCGAGTTCGCCGGTACGCTCAGAGTGTGAGGCCGCCATCGACATGAATGACCTGGCCGGTGACATAGGCCGCCCCCGGCGAGAGCAGGAACTCCACGACCTGCGCCACGTCGTCAGGCTTGCCCCAGCGCTTGAGCGGGATGCGGTCGAGCGCGCGCTGCCAGCCCTCCTGAGTGAGCGAGGATTCCGTGCCTTTGTCCTTCTCGATATAGCCGGGGACCACGACGTTGACCGTGGCGCCGGTCGCCGAGAGCTGGACCGCAAGCGACTTGGCCAGCCCCTCGAGCCCGGCCTTGGCGCCGGCCGAGGCGGGAAACACGTCGCCGCCCAGGCGGAAGACATGGGCGATGAAGGTGCTGATGGCGATGACGCGGCCCTGCTTCGATTGCTCCAGCGCCGGCAGGGCAGCGCCCACGAGCCTTGCGAAGGCCAGGGGGATGGCGGCGAACGAGGCGGTGAGCTGGGCGTCGGTGAGCTCGCCGTAGCGGCGCTTAAGCGCGTAGCCGGCGTTGCTCACCAGGCGGTCGAGCGTGCCGAACTCCTTCAGCGTCGCCTCGACCAAGGCCGCCGGGACGCGTTCATCGGCGAGATCGCCGAAGAGCGTGACCACCGAGGCCCCTTGCGAGCGGGCCGCCGCGGCGACGCGCTCCAGCCCTTCGCGGTTGGCCCGGGTATGGATGGCCAGTGCCGCGCCGGGCCGCGCCAGGCGGCGGACCAGGGCCGCGCCGATGCCGGTCGCGGCGCCCGTGACGAGCGAGACGACCGGCTGGCTCAACCCTCAGACTTCCTTGAACGCCTGCTCGCGGGTCTTGCGGAAATTCGGCAGCAGCACGATGAGCAGCAGCGCCGCGGCGATGGCAAGCAGGGTCAGGCTGATCGGGCGCTGGAAGAAGACCAGGGGATCGCCGCGCGACAGCACCAGCGCCCGGCGCAGGTTCTCTTCCATCAGCGGCCCGAGGATAAAGCCGAGCAGCATCGGCGCCGGCTCGCAGCCGAGCTTGACGAAGAGATAGCCTATCACGCCGAACAGGACCATCAGCCCGACCTCGAAGGCCGAGCTGTTCAGGCTGTAGACGCCGATGCCGCAGAGCACGAGGATCATCGGGAAGAGCAGGCGGTAGGGCACCTTGAGCAGGCGCACCCAGATGCCGATCAGCGGCAGGTTGATGATGACCAGCATGGCGTTGCCGATCCACATCGAGGCGATGATGCCCCAGAACAGGTCGGGCTGCTGCGTCATGACGCGCGGACCGGGCGCGATGCCCTGGATGGTCATGGCGCCGATCATCAGCGCCATCACCGGGTTCGACGGGATGCCCAGGGTGAGCATCGGGATGAAAGAGGTCTGGGCGCCGGCGTTGTTGGCGGCCTCGGGGGCGGCCACGCCCTCGACCGCACCCTTGCCGAACTCCTCCGGCCGCTTGGACATCTTCTTCTCGAAGGTGTAGGCGGCGAAAGAGGAGAGGAGCGCGCCGCCGCCGGGCAGGATGCCGAGCACCGAGCCGATGCTGGTGCCGCGCAGCACCGCGGGGATCGAGCGTCTGATCTCCTCCTTGTTGGGCATCAGGCTGCCGATGATGGCACCGATGCTGCGGCCTTCCTTCTTCTCCAGGTTGGTGACGATCTCGGCCACGCCGAACAGGCCCATGGCGATGGTGACGAAGCCGATGCCGTCCGAGAGCTCCGGGATGCCGAAGGTGAAGCGCTGCTGGCCGGAGTTGAGGTCGGTGCCGACCAGACCGAAGAACAGGCCGAGGATGATCATGGCCACGGCCTTGACCAGCGAGCCCTGCGCCAGCACGACGGCGCCGATCAGGCCGAGCACCATCAGCGAGAAATACTCGGCAGCGCCGAACTGCAGCGCCAGCTTCGACAGCGGTGGACTGGCCACCGCCATCAGCACCGTGGCGACGCAGCCGGCAAAGAAGGAGCCGAGTGCGGCGATGGCGAGTGCGGCGCCGGCGCGGCCGCGCCGGGCCATCTGGTGACCGTCGAGACAGGTGACCACGGCAGCCGATT
>VGEI01000332.1 GCA_016869415.1 Alphaproteobacteria bacterium | reverse complement strand
CGGCTATCTCTTTGCACGCAACGCGCTCAATAAAGTGCGCAAGCGCACCGATCCACGACGCTACAACGGCGCTGTTTTCCTGGGTCTCAATGGCGTGGTGGTCAAGAGCCATGGCGGCACGGATGCTCTGGGCTTTGCCAACGCGATCGGCGTGGCGGTTGACATGGCAGTCAACGACTTCAACAACCGTATCCGCGACGAGATCGCCCACCTTCATGCGAGTACGGCCGCCAAGCCGCAGGCGGTCACCGGCTGATGGGTCTCGATGGTGCCCACGGTTCGCGCTCGATCGTCATCGGGTGCGGCGCCTATCTGCCAGAGAAGGTTGTCACCAACCGCGAGCTGGCTCTGCGCGTCGACACGACCGACGAGTGGATTACCGAGCGCACCGGAATCAAACAGCGGCATATCGCCGCGGATGGTGAGCTGACTTCCCACCTCGGCACCCAAGGCAGCGCAACGTGCCTTGGCCAATGCTGGTATCGACGCATCCGAAGTCGATTTGATCGTGTGCGCGACCAGCACGCCTGACGAAACCTTTCCGGCGACTGCCACCCGTATCCAGGCTCAGCTCGGCATCCGCGATGCCATCGCCTTTGATATGCAAGCCGTGTGCAGCGGCTTCATCTATGCGCTCGCCACTGCAGACAACTTCCTGAAAGTAGGCCAGGCAAAGACGGCTCTGGTCATCGGCGCCGAAACGTTCTCTCGCATCCTCGACTGGACCGATCGCGGCACTTGCGTACTGTTCGGTGATGGGGCGGGGGCCGTAGTGCTGCGCACCCTGCCGTCGTCCGAGGGTGGCAAGGGGCGAGGCATTCTATCGACGCACTTGCACGCCGATGGCCGCTTTCACGACGCCCTTTATGTTGATGGCGGCCCGTCCTCCACCGGAACGGTCGGTCATCTGCGCATGGAGGGAAAAGAGGTTTTCCGCCACGCCGTCGAGAAGCTGGCCGCGGTGGTCGAGGAAGCGCTGGCCGCCAACGGCATGACCGGAGCAGATGTCGACTGGCTGGTTCCCCACCAGGCGAACAAGCGGATCATTGACGGCATGGCCCGCAAGCTAGGGCTGGGCAGCAACCGGGTGGTCATCACGGTCGATCACCACGCCAATACCTCGGCCGCGTCGATCCCGCTGGCGCTGGCCGAAGCCGTAGACGACGGTCGGCTCAAACCCGGCCATGTCGTGCTGCTGGAGGCAATCGGTGGCGGCCTTGCCTGGGGGGCCGGCGTGATCCGCTGGTAGGTTGCGGGGCGGCGTTCAATAGACCCTCAAGGATCGTTGCCATCCCTCTGTAATTGACCAATTTCTTGCTGTGAGCTAAGGTTTCTCGATAACCAACCTCAACGACAAGAACGAGGGGGCACCATGACCGGCACCACGGTTACCCGGGCGGATCTCAGCGAAGCCGTCTATCAGGAGGTGGGCCTCTCTCGGAACGATTCCGCGACCCTCGTGGAAACTATCCTGAACGAGATGGTTGAGTCTCTAACCCGAGGCGAGACGGTGAAAGTCTCTTCCTTCGGCAGCTTCTCGGTGCGTCAGAAAGGGCAGCGGATCGGCCGCAATCCCAAGACCGGGGAGGAAGTCCCTATTCTGCCACGCAAGGTACTGGTATTCCGTGCCTCGCACGTGCTCAAGAACAAGATCAATCGGGCACTATCCAAGGCTGCCGCCAAGACGGGCGCCGCAGGCCCAACATCGGGCACCGCCACACCGGCTCCCAAAACCTGATTACCGCCACTGGCAGCCGGTGCGTTGCTACCGGGTGACATATGACCATTCCCATGGAGAGCGGGGCATCCCGGCTTCTTATGGCGGACAATCCGGCCGGTGGACTCAAGGCGGGAGAGCCCGCGGGATCGCGGCGGCCGGGCAAGTCGGCTAGCGCCTTTCGGACCATCAGCGAAGTGGCGACAGATCTCGACGTGCCGCAGCACGTCCTGCGCTTCTGGGAGACACGCTTCGCCCAGATCCGGCCGCTCAAACGCGCCGGTGGGCGACGCTACTACCGACCCGAGGATGTGGAGCTTCTGCGTCGCATACGGGAGCTTCTCTACAACAGCGGTTACACCATCAAGGGCGTGCAGCGCCTGCTACGCGATGCCGGGCGTCGGCCCGAAGATACGCCGCCGGACAGCTACGGGGACGGTGGGGACGGGGTGGCTCCGGATGCTGCGGGCGAGGTGCTAGAGGTCGAGACCGCCCGTGCCGCAGCCCCCGGCCCGGCGAAACCATCTGCCGTCGACGACGCCATCCGCGAACTCCTGGAGATCCGAGACCTGCTGCGGCGCGCTAAGGGCTAACCTCCAACGCCTAAGCCACTGCCGTTGAAGCCGAACCGGGCTTACGCGTATAGTGCCGCACGCGAAGCGACGGGCTGCAAGCCGGCTTGTTCTCTCGCCTCGGTCGGAGCGTAGCGCAGCCCGGTAGCGCATCAGTCTGGGGGACTGGGGGTCGCGGGTTCAAATCCCGCCGCTCCGACCATTTTCTTCCCCGTTCCCGATCAGCAAGCCACGCGGCTCTGTGAATTTGCCGCGACTCGCTGTACGCCGTGCGTAGCGGGTGCCGCCGGGTGCGGCACGCAGTGACGCGCCGGCCGATGGTCAAACAGAGGACTCCAGCATGTTCCAGCTGATCAAGGCGATCCTTCCGAAGGAAGAGAAGTTTTTCGATCTCTTCGAGGCGCATGCCGCCAAGGCGCAGGAAGCCGCGGCGTCGCTGCGGGCGATCCTTGAGGGTGGCGAGGCGGTTGCCGACAACTGCCTTAAATTGTCTCGGCAGGAGGAGGAGGCCGATCACATCTCGTACGAAGTGATGCAAGCCATCCGCAGGAGTTTCATCACGCCCTTCGACCGCAGCGATATCAAGGCGTTGTCCACGGCCCTCGACGATGCCATCGACCAGATGAACAAGACGGCCAAGACGGTCATGCTCTACGACGTCAGGGTCTTCGAGCCCAGCATGCGCGCCATGGCAGATCGCGTCATTCTGATGGCCAAGCTTACCGCCGAGGCGCTGCCGCTCATGCGCAATGTGGGGAAGAACTCGGCGAAGCTGCATGCGCTGACAGGAGAGCTGACCAAGATCGAGGAACAGTCGGACCAACTCAACGACCAGGGCCTGCGCGCGCTCTACACCGGGCCGGCCCGACAGAATCCGCTCGCCTTTGTCATCGGCGCGGAACTCTACGACCACCTCGAGAAGGTCTGCGACCGCTTCGAGGACGTCGCGCATGTGATGAGCGACATCGTGATCGAGCACGTCTAAGCAAGAGATCCGTCGATGGATATCGGCGCCGTCACCGTTCTCGTCATCGCTCTCATCGCGGTCGCCTTCGTGTTCGACCTGATCAACGGCATGCACGATGCCGCGAATTCGATCGCCACGGTGGTCTCGACCCGCGTGTTGCGTCCGCACCACGCCGTGATGTGGGCCGCCTTCTTCAACTTTGCCGCCTATTTCATCTTTGAGGCCCACGTAGCGAATACCATCGGCAGGGGCATTGTCTCGCCGCAGCTGATTGACAACGCGGTCGTATTTGGCGCGCTAGCCGGTGCCATCACCTGGAACCTCATCACCTGGTGGGGCGGCATCCCGTCGTCCAGCTCGCACGCCCTGGTGGGTGGCATCGTCGGCGCCGGAGTCACCAAGGCCGGATTCGGCGCCATCGTCTGGCAGGGTCTGTCCAAGACGATCTACGCCATTGCGCTCTCGCCGCTCACTGGGTTCGTCCTCGGCATCGTTCTCATCGTGCTGACCAGCTGGCTGCTGTTGCGCGCCAATCCTAGCCTCGCCGATGGCATGTTTCGCAAGTTGCAGCTGGTCTCCTCGGCGCTGTATTCGCTCGGCCATGGTAGCAATGACGCCCAGAAGACCGCAGGCATTATTGCAGTATTGCTCTATTCCAACGGCGTGTACTCGGAGTTCGTCGTGCCTGCCTGGGTGATCTTCTCCTGCTATGCAGTGATGGGGCTGGGCACGTTGCTTGGCGGCTGGCGCATCGTGCATACGATGGGCTCCAAGATCACGCGGCTCACGCCGGTGCAGGGCGCCTGCGCCGAGACCGCTGGCGCGATCACGCTGTTCGGAGCCACCTCGCTGGGCATCCCGGTTTCGACCACCCATACGATCACCGGCGCGATCGTCGGTGTCGGCTCTGCCCGACGCTACTCTGCTGTCCGCTGGAATGTGGCGACAGGTATTGTCTGGGCCTGGATCGTCACAATCCCGGCGTCAGGGTGCCTGGCGTCTCTTTACTACTGGCTGGCGGCGAGCGTCTTTTGAAAGACCCTCAGACAGCCACCACTCATACCAACCGACAGAAGTCATGACAGGTAAGCCCAGGCACGGTGCGTTATGGAGGCGA
>VGEI01000331.1 GCA_016869415.1 Alphaproteobacteria bacterium | reverse complement strand
CCCCATGTCCTGAATGCAAACGATGGCGTCGGTGGCCATCAGCTCGAGGCAGGCCTCGATCAGCAGTTTTTCGGTGAACGGATCGCCGACCTGCACGGTCGGGCGCTTCTCCTCGGCGTCCTCGTTGAACTCGGCCGAGGCCATGGTGGCGCCATGGATGCCGTCGCGGCCGGTCTTGGCGCCGACATAGACCACGGGATTCCCGGGGCCGGCGGCCTTGGAATAGAAAATGCGGTCGGCCGGGGCGAGGCCGACGGTCATGGCGTTGACCAGGCAGTTGCCGTTGTACGACGGATGGAAATTCGTCTCGCCGCCCACCGTCGGGATACCCACACAATTGCCGTAGCCACCGATACCCGCGACCACGCCAGCCACGAGATGCCGGGTCTTGGGATGCGACGGATCGCCGAAGCGCAGGGCGTTCAAATTGGCGATCGGCCGCGCCCCCATGGTGAAGACGTCGCGCAGAATGCCGCCCACGCCGGTCGCAGCGCCCTGATAGGGCTCGATGTAGGAGGGATGGTTGTGACTCTCGATCTTGAAAATCGCCGCCTGGCCGTCGCCGATGTCGACGACGCCGGCATTCTCGCCGGGACCGCAGATGACACGCGGGCCGGTGGTCGGCAGGGTCTTCAGCCACTTCTTCGACGATTTGTAGGAGCAGTGCTCGCTCCACATCACCGAGAAGATGCCAAGCTCGGTCTGCGAGGGCTCGCGGCCCATGATGGCGAGGACCCGGTCGTACTCGTCGTGCGACAGGCCCATCAGGTCGTTGGGCCGTTTAGCAGCGGGCTTCGTGGCCATCAGGCGAGAGCTTCCACGATGGCGTCGAACAGCGGCTTGCCGCTGATCGAGCCGAGCCTGGGATCGGTGGCGTTTTCGGGGTGCGGCATCATGCCCAGTACGTTCTTTTTTGCGTTGAGGATGCCGGCGATGTTGCGCGCCGAGCCGTTGGCGTTGCCTTCCTCGTTCACCTCACCCTCGGGCGTGCAGTAGCGGAAGGCGACGCGGCCCTCGCCCTCGAGCGTGTCGAGGGTCTTCGGGTCGGCGAAGTAGTTGCCCTCGCCGTGCGCCACGGGAACGCTCAACACGTCACCGGCGTTGTAGCGCCGGGTGAACAGCGTGCCGCTGCTCTCGACCTTGAGGCCGACATTCCTGCAGATGAATTTGAGGCTGGCGTTGCGCAGCAGAATCCCAGGCAGCAGGCCGGACTCGCAGAGGATTTGGAAGCCGTTGCACACACCCAGCACCGGCACGCCCTGGTCGGCGCGCTTCTTCACCTCGCGCATGATGGGGGAGTGGGCGGCAATGGCGCCGGTGCGCAGGTAGTCGCCGTAGGCGAAACCACCGGGCAGCATGATGAAGTCGACCTTGGGCAGGTCGCGCTCGCCGTGCCAGACGAGGACCGGCTTCCTGCCGCCGGAGCGCACCACCGCATCGACGATGTCGTGCTCACGGTTCGAGCCGGGGAAGACAATGACGGCCGCGTTCATGGAGCGCGTTCCCGCCGGAGTGCCGTCATCCCACCAGCTCGACCGTGTAGTTCTCGATGACCGTGTTGGCGAGGAGCTTCTCGCACATCTGCTTGACCGCGGCCTCTGCCTTGGCGCGGTCCTTCTCGGCCAGCTCGATCTCGATGTATTTGCCCTGGCGGACGTCGCCGACACCGGCGAAGCCGAGATTGCCGAGGGCATGGCCGATAGCTTTGCCCTGGGGATCGAGCACGCCGTTCTTGAGCGTGACGTGAACTTTTGCCTTCATCAGCGCTTCATCGCCTTCCTATTGCATCATCGCCGGACCCTTGAGGTCGCGCGGGCCCCCTTCGGGCAGAATGCCGAGGCGGCGGGCGACTTCCTGGTACGCCTCCTCGACCTTGCCGAGGTCGCGGCGGAAGCGGTCCTTGTCCATCTTCTCGTTGGTCTTGATGTCCCAGAGGCGGGCGCAATCCGGGCTGATCTCGTCGGCCAGCACGATACGCATCTCCTCCTCGTTCCACAGCCGGCCGAATTCGATCTTGAAGTCGACCAGCTTGATGCCGACGCCGAGGAACAGGCCGTAGAGGAAATCGTTGATACGCAGGGAAAGCGCCATGATGTCGTCGAGATCCTGCGTCGTCGCCCAACCGAAGGCGGTGATGTGCTCCTCGGAGACCATCGGGTCGCTGAGCTGATCGTTCTTGTAATAGTACTCGACGACCGAGCGCGGCAGGGTCTGGCCCTCGGGCACGCCGAAGCGTTCGGAGAACGAGCCGGCGGCGACATTGCGCACCACCACCTCGATCGGGATGATCTCGACCTCGCGCACGAGCTGCTCGCGCATGTTGAGGCGGCGCACGAAATGCGTCGGCACGCCGATCTCCTCGAGACGGGTCATCAGGTACTCGGAGATGCGGTTGTTGAGCACGCCCTTGCCGGTGATCACGCCTTTCTTCTTGGCGTTGAAGGCTGTGGCGTCGTCCTTGAAATACTGAACCAGCGTGCCGGGTTCCGGCCCCTCAAAGAGGATCTTGGCCTTGCCCTCATAGACTTGTCGGCGGCGAGACATGGCGTCCGGGAAATTGTTCGTGAAAGCTCGACGACGCGAATCCGCAGCTTGTGTGCGGCGCGGGAAGGTGCCCTATATACTCCCTCACCCCAGGGGCCGCAACGACGCGGATTTCACGGTTAAATCAGAGCCTTACATCCTGAAATGGAGTCACGTCGGGAGCCCCCGCGGCGAAGCGCCAGACGATCCCGGGGGCGGGCCGCCGGTCAGGCGCGGCGACGGCAATCAGTGAGCTCGAGGAGGTGCCGTAGCCGCTGCGTTTGCCGTCCTTTTCGTCGGTGACGATGGTCAGTCCGCCATGCGGTCCGGCTTCGGGTTCGTGCTCGCGGCTGCCCATCAGCTTCTCCCACGACGACCACTCGCCGCGGCCGGGATCGGGCAGCGCGGCGGTGGCGAATTTCGGCCGGTGGAAGCGGATGCGGGCCGAGGCGGGATCGTTCATGTCGTGCGCGGTGATGGCCGAGAGGCCGCTGGGCACGGTCTCGACCTTGAGGCCGCAGGCGCCGCTGCCGCCCAGCGAGCGGACCCAGAACGCGTCGCGGTTGTCAGCCACCAGCATGTTGAACGGCCGGTAGGCCTTGCAGTCGATATCGGCCAGGGCCCGGGCGGCTTCGGCAGCGTCGGCGTGGTCGAGCGCTTCCAGCACCAGCTCTCCGCGCGAGCGCAGACCGGGGGCGGGGCCCAGCGTGCCGTGGCGGTTGAGGATGGCGGCGACCACGCCCGACTGGTTCACGCCGAGCCACGAGCCGCCGGCGAGATCGTCGCGCCCGCCCAGGATCTCGGGCCGGTCGCTCCAGTGCCGGTCCGGCGGGCTCCACGGGCGGTCGAGCATTTCGTCGCGGTTGGCAGCAATAAGCACCGGCCAGGGGGCATCCGGCCGGCGGAGAATGATTACCGTGCACATGACAGATCGGCTACGCAGTTGACTGGGACGAGGGGTGACATCACGTCAATGCCGCAGGCACGATGCCGCGCCAGACCTATGGGGACTTTTATGAGCGGTTTTGACGAACGCGAGAAGGCTTTCGAGAACAAATTCAAGCAGGACCAGGAACTGCAGTTCAAGGTCTTGGCGCGGCGCAACAAGCTGCTTGGCTTGTGGGCGGCCGCCAAGAAAGGCATCTCCGGCGCTGCGGCCGAGGCGTATGCGAAAGAAGTCGTGGCGGCCGATTTCGAGAAGCCGGGACACGAGGATGTCGTGGAGAAGCTGGTGAAAGACCTCGCCGCCAGGGGCGTGGCGGTCACGGCGGACGAGGTGCGTCGCGAGGCCGAACGTCTGCTGCCGGAAGCCAAGCGGCAGATCATGGCGGCCTGACCGGAACGCCTGGGCTGTTTCAAGAGCGGCGACCTTTGCCGGGCCCGCCGAAGACGCGGGCGAAGATCGTCTCGACGCTCTTGAAATGGTAGCCGAGGTCGAACAGCGCCTCGATTTCCTTCGCTTTGAGCTTTTTCGTCACGGCCGGATCGCCCTTCAGGCGATCCCTGAAGCTGTCGCCCTTCTTCCACGCCTCCATGGCGTGGCGCTGGACGATGGCATAGGCGTCCTCGCGCGAGACGCCGGCCTGGGTGAGGGCCAGCAGCACGCGCTGCGAGTGGACCAGCCCGCCGAGCCTGTCGAGGTTGGCCTGCATGTTCTCGGGGTAGACGACCAGCTTTTCGATCACGCCGCCCAGACGGTTGAGCGCGAAGTCGAGGGCGATGGTGGCATCCGGCGCGAAGACGCGCTCGACGGCCGAATGCGAGATGTCGCGCTCGTGCCACAGAGCCACGTTCTCCAATGCCGGCACTACGGCAGCACGCACGATGCGGGAGAGCCCGGTCAGGTTTTCGGTCAGCACGGG
>VGEI01000330.1 GCA_016869415.1 Alphaproteobacteria bacterium | reverse complement strand
GGGCGTCGAGGTGCTCTACGAGGCCGAGGTCGTCAAGCTGGACATCCGCGACGGCATGTTCACCGCGGCGAGCCTCAGGCATGCCGGCGCCATGCACAGCGTGCGGGCCGCCACCCTGGTCGCCGCCGCCGGCGGCTTCGAGGCCAATATCGAATGGCTGAAGCAGTCCTGGGGACCGCCGGCCGAGAATTTCCTCATCCGCGGCACGCCCTACAACAAGGGTACCGTGTTGAAGCTGCTGCTCGACGCCGGCGTGCAGCCGGTGGGCGATCCGACCCAGTGCCATGCGGTGGCCATCGACGCCCGCGCGCCCAAATTCGACGGCGGCATCATCACCCGGCTCGACTGCGTGGTCTTCGGCATCGTGGTCAACAAGCACGCCCAGCGCTTTTACGACGAGGGCGAGGATTTCTGGCCCAAGCGCTACGCCGTCTGGGGGCGGCTGGTGGCCGGACAGCCCGACCAGATCGCCTACATCCTCTATGACCATTCCTCTTCGACGCTGTTCATGCCCTCACTCTTCCCGCCGATCTCCGCACCCACCTTGCGCGAGCTGGCCGGCAAACTGACGCTCGATCCCGAGGCACTGGAGAAGACCGTCGCCGCGTTCAATGCCGCGGTGCGCCCCGGCACCTTTGACCACACCGTGCACGACGATTGCCGCACCGAGGGCTTGGCCCCGCCCAAAACCCACTGGGCGAGGAAGATCGAGCAAGCGCCGTATTACGCCTACCCGGTGCGGCCTGGCATCACCTTCACCTATCTCGGCACCAAGGTGGAAAAGCAGGCGCGCATCGTCATGGCCGACGGCAAGCCGTCCGCCAACATGTTCGCCGCCGGCGAGATCATGGCCGGCAACGTGCTGGGCAAGGGCTACGCCGCCGGGATCGGCATGACCATAGGCGCCGTGTTCGGGCGCATCGCCGGGCGGGAGGCGGCGCAGCGTGCACGCAACTGAGACTCTGAATGAAGCCGACCGGCTGATGGTGGTGTGCAACTCCTGCCGCTACTGCGAGGGGCTGTGCGCCGTGTTCCCGGCCATGGAGATGCGGCGCGCCTTCACCTCGGGTGAGCTGCGCTACTTTGCCAATCTCTGCCACGGTTGCGGGGCGTGCTACGACGACTGCCAGTTCTCGCCGCCGCACGAGTTCAACGTGAATGTGCCGAAGGTTCTGGCCCAATTGCGGGCGGAATCCTACGCGCACTACGCCTGGCCCCGCGCGTTTGCGCCGCTGTTCAAGCGCAACGGTCTGGCCGTCAGCCTGATCGCCGCACTCAGCGTGGCGGCGTTCATCGCCGGTTTCATCGCCCTCACCGAGCCCGGCGCGCTGTTCGCCGTGCACACCGGCCCGGGCGCCTTCTACAAACTGATGCCGCACAACATCATGGTGCTGATCTTCGGTGCTGCCTTTCTCTACGCCCTCGTCGCCATCGCCATGGGCTTGCGCGAGTTCTGGCGCGACGGCGGCGAGGCCGAGGGTCCCGACTACGCCCGCGCCGGACATGACGCGGTGACGCTCAAATACCTCGACGGCGGTGGGGCGGGCTGCCGCGACCGCGACACGCCGCAACCTGACAACCGCCGGCTCTATCACCACCTGACTTTCTATGGCTTCCTGCTCTGCTTCGCCTCGACCAGCGTGGCGACGCTCTATCACTATCTGCTGGGCATGCAGGCGCCGTACCCCTGGTACGACCTGCCGGTGCTGCTCGGCACGCTCGGCGGTATCGGCCTGCTGATCGGCCCCGTCGGCCTGTTTCTCGAAAAGGCCAAGCGCGATCCGCAGACCCAGGACCGCGCGCTCCGGGGCATGGACGCGGCCTTCCTGGTCATGCTGTTCCTCACCAGCCTGACCGGCCTGGCGTTACTCGTGCTGCGCTCGACCCCCGCCATGGGCCTGCTATTGGCGCTCCATCTCGGTGTTGTCTTCGGGCTGTTCGTGACTATGCCCTACGGCAAGTTCGTGCATGGGCTATACCGCTACGCGGCGCTGGCGCGGTACGCTAGGGAGCGACGGACGGAAACCTAGTGGCCCGAGGCGCGAGCGCCCGGCTTAAGCACGAAGACCCGGTCGCAATAGCCGCACTCGCCGCGCCCGTCGGCCAACGGGATGTAGATCATGGGATGGCCCAAGGCCCCGCCCCCGCCGTCGCAGGCGGCGGGCGAACTATCGACCTGGATGGTCTCAGGCGGCGGCGGTGCTGCCTGCGGCTGACTGGCCATGGAGCGAATCCCTAACGTTGACCGGGCGGACAGGGCGATGATAGCGATTGCCTCCGCCCCTGCAAACCCCGGCAAATACCGATGAATCAGGACAGTTCCGCGCCAGCGGTGGCTATAGAAGGCCTGACCAAGGTCTATGCCCGCCAAGGCAAAGCGGCCAGCAAGAAGGCCTTGGACGACGTCAGCCTGACCATCCGCCGCGGCGAGATATTCGGCCTGCTCGGGCCCAACGGTGCGGGCAAATCTACGCTGATCAACATCCTTGCCGGCCTGGTCAACAAGACCGCCGGCACGGCAGCGATCTGGGGCATCGACATCGACCGGGAGCCGCGCGCCAGCCGCGGCGCCATCGGCGTCGTGCCGCAGGAGCTGAACATTGACCCCTTCTTCACGCCCAGCGAGCTGCTCGACGTCCAGGCCGGGCTCTACGGCGTACCGCCGGCCGAACGGCGTACCGAGGAGATCCTGGCTGCCGTCGGCCTGGCCGACAAGGCGACCTCGTATGCGCGCACCCTCTCGGGCGGCATGCGCCGCCGCCTGCTGGTGGCCAAGGCCATGGTCCACCGCCCGCCGGTGCTGGTGCTGGACGAGCCGACCGCCGGTGTCGATGTCGAGCTGCGCCAGGGCCTGTGGGACTACGTGCGCCGGCTCAACGCCGCCGGCACCACGATCCTGCTGACCACGCACTACCTGCCCGAGGCGGAGCAGCTCTGCGACCGGATCGCCATCATCAACCACGGCAAGCTGATCGCCTGCGACACGACCAAGGCGCTGACATCGCGGCTCGACCGCAAGGAGATGCGCCTGATCCTCGACGGCGACCTCGCCGCGCTGCCGCCGGCACTCAGCGGTTACGACGTCGTGCAGAAAGGCCCGCGCGAGATCGCCTTCCGCTACCGTCCGAGCGAAGTCCGTGCCGGCGCCCTGCTCGACGCCGCGCGCGGCGCGGGGCTCGGCATCCTCGACATCTCAACGGAGGAGAGCGATCTCGATGACATCTTTATCGAGCTGACTCGCGCGCCGGCTGCATGATGCGCCGGCTCGCCGCCGCGATTTTCCTGCTTCTGCTGGGCGCCTGCACGCCGCATATCGCGGCCATGGGGCCGCCTGTCGAGACGCCGCGCATCGACGGCGAAAGCCTGGTGATGGCCGACGGCACCGCCCTGCCGATGACCATCTGGCGGCCGGACGGTCCGCCGAAAGCCGTGATCCTGGCGCTGCACGGCTTCAACGATTACGCCATCGCCTTTGCCGACCCGGCGGTCGAATGGGTGCGCGACGGGATCGCCACCTACGCCTACGACCAGCGCGGCTTCGGCCGGGGTCCGCAGCGCGGGTTGTGGCCCGGCACCGAGACACTGGTTGCCGATCTCGAGACCGCACTGGCTCTCGTGCAGGCGCGCCATCCCGGCGTGCCGGTCTATGTGCTGGGCGAGAGCATGGGTGCGAGCGTCATCATGGTGGCCGGCGCGCAGGGGCGCCTCGACAAGGCCGCCGGCACGATCCTGCTCGCCCCGGCCGTGCGCGGGCGCGAGACGCTCAATGTCTTCGCCCGGGTCGGGCTGTTCGTCTTCTCGCGCACCGTGCCCTGGCTGGCCGGCCGGCCGGCGGGACCGCTGCCGTTCAGACCGTCCGACAACGTCGCGGCGTTGCGCAAGCTCGGCCGCGACCCGCTGGTGATCAAGGACACGCGCGTCGACGCCTTCTGGGGCCTCGTCAACCTGATGGACGACGCGCTCGAGGCCGCCCGCCGTTTCGACGCACCGGCGCTGGTCCTGATCGGCCGGCGCGACGACCTGATACCCGGCGGCCCGATGGAGACGATGCTGCAGCGCCTGCCGCCCGCGCCCGCCGGGCGGCGCCGGATCGTCGCCTACCCCGAGGGCTATCACCTGCTGCTGCGCGACCTGAAGGCGGAGGTGCCGATCCGCGACATCGCCCATTGGACCCGCCAGCCCACCGGACCGCTGCCCTCGGGCAACGAGCGGCGCGCCGGCGTTCCGTGAACGCCCTCTTTCCGGCGCGCGCAGGGCTGGTGTGGACAGGCGCTTTCGCTTCGCGAAACGCCGAGTTGCGCGCGCCAGGAAAAGACTGGGATTTGCGCTGAAGCGGGCTTTCCGTTAGTGTCCGGCCGCCAATCGAGGGCGCCCGTAGCTCAGTTGG
>VGEI01000329.1 GCA_016869415.1 Alphaproteobacteria bacterium | reverse complement strand
CCTGAAGGCGGGCGGCGCCAGGTTCAGCGACATCGATGGCGTGCGGGTCACGACGCCGGATGGCTGGTGGCTGCTGCGCGCTTCCAACACCCAGGACGTGCTGGTGGCGCGCTGCGAGGCGAGGGACGCCGCCGGCCTGGCCCGCCTCAAGAGCGGATTGGTCGAAGCGCTGGCGCCGAGCGGCATCCAGCCGCCCGCCGGGTTCTAAGTCACCGGGCACGCGGGCCCATTCTGATAAGACGATGCGCTTTTTCCTCTACGGCACGTTGATGGACGCCGATGTCCGGCGTCTGGTGATGGGCCGCGGTGCTCCCGAGACGGTCGAGCCGGCGTCCGTCAAAGGCTGGCGGCGGGTAAATCTTTCTGGCGTGACCTATCCCGGTATCGTCCGCGATGCGAAAGGCAAGGTCGAGGGCGTGCTGGCACGCGGCCTTGGCGCCGCGGCCAAGCGGCGTCTGGTGCGCTACGAAGGCCGGGAATACGACCTGATCGAGGTCGAGATTGCGACGGATAGCGGTGCTATGCGTCGGGCGCTGATGTTTGTCACCAACAAGGCTCTCAAGCCTGTAACCGGGCGCTGGGAGTTGGCGCTCTGGCAGCGCCGCCACAAGAAGCGTTTTCTGGGATCGCTGGCCCGCAACGGAAATCCGAGCTAGGCCGCAGGGACGATCAGTTCACTGAGACCCGGCCGTTGCTGCGCGCCTCGGTCGTCGGGGCCATCAGCAGACAGTCGTGCTTGCGCCGCTCGAGGATGCGGCACGCTTCCTTCGCATCGCTCTCGTTGAGCCCCACCAGCCGGGCGCGGTGCACGGTGTTCTTCTTGCGCTCGAGGGTCGAGATCTCGATGCCCGCGTCGCTGAGCGGGCCGGAGGCGATCTTGGCGGCATTCTCGGCCGCACGGCGCGCCGCGTCGATGCGGTTGAAGGCGCCGACCTGGACGGCCCAGCCGCCGGCCGTCGAATTGCTCATCGCGTCCTCACGCGCGGCGGCGTGCGCGGTGCCGATCAACGACATGCCGGACGGAGCCTCGGGCTCCGCCGTTTTGGCGCGCTTGACGGTCTTGGTACGCGTCGGCCGCTCCTCGCTGGAGGCGGGTGCCGCCGCCTGTGCGACGGCAGGCTGGGCCTGCCGCGCCTTGGCCGCGCGTGACGGGGGCTCGCTGATGGCGGCAGCCGGGGCAGGGGCTGGCGTGGCCGAAGCATGACGCATATCGGCCGGCGTCTCCGGCAGACGGCTGAAGCCGATATCGAGGAGCTTGCCCATGTACTGGTCGCGGGCCACGGGCGAAGGGCCGCCCATCACCACGCCGATGATGCGGCGGTTGTCGCGCACCGCCGAGGCGGAAAGATTGAAGCCCGAGGCGCGGATGAAGCCGGTCTTGATGCCGTCCGCCCCCTCGTACCAGTTAATCAGACGGTTGTGGTTGGCGTGGCGGCGGCCGGCATAGGTGAATTCCGGCGTCGAGAAATAGCCGTAGTAGTGCGGGAAATCGCGGATCAGGGCGCGTGACAGCCGCGCCATGTCGCGGGCGGTCGTCACCTGGCCGGGATCGGGCAACCCGGAGGCGTTCTGGAAGGTCGTGTTGGCCATGCCGAGCCGGCGTGCCCGGTGCGTCATCAGGTCGCCGAAACGGTCTTCCGTGCCGCCCAGCGCCTCGGCCGCCACGGCAGCCGCGTCGTTGGCGGATTTGGTGATCAGGCCGAGGATGACGTCGCGCACGCTGATGCTGTCACCGGCGTCGAGGCCGAGCTTGGTCGGTGACATGCTCTCGGCATGCTTGGACACTTTCCATGTCGTACCCAGCGTGATCTTGCCCGCGTCGAGCGCATCGAAGATCATGTAGAGCGTCATCATCTTGGTCAGCGACGCCGGGAATTTCTGGGCGTCGGCGTTGTCCTCGTGCAGCACCTTGCCCGTCGCGGCGTCGATGATGATCGAGGAATAGCCGCCGATGGCCGGCTTGCGCTGCGGCTTGGCCTTGGCGGCCTCGGCGACATCGGTAGCCAGCAGGCCCGTCAGCAGAGCCAGGCAGAAGAGGAAAACAGCGTTGAACGCGAGGTATCGACCGCTGCGGCGCTTCGTCACGATGATGTTTTCCCCGGCGACTCGGTAGTGGACTATGGCGACATTATGGCTAAGCCGACGCGCCTGTCCAGTGAAAATCATGCGATTCCATTGCCTTACCACGGAAGCCTGCCAAATTAGGGGAGAGTGAGCAAAATCCCCGTTTGAATCGTTGTTAACTTATCCCGCCCCCTCATGAGGGTTTGTTGACCATGTCTGTAGCTAGCCACTGCCGCCTCAGATTCTCTCGCGCCGCGTCCGCCATGGCGGTGCTGCTCGCCGCCGCGCTGTCCGGCTGCGCCTATTCGGGGGGCATCGGCGAGCCGGTTGGCCGCAAATTCCAGTGGTTCTCGTATCTCGCCGGTGACGACATCAAGGCGCGCTGTACGCCGGGAGCGCCGGCGCAGTACCGGCTGGTCTACAACGCGAATTATCACGAGCAGGTGCGCGCCTACGATCTGCGGCGCAGCGTACTGGTCGGTGGAGGCGCCATGCTGTGGACCCAGGTCTTCGGCGGCGATACGCCGATCAACAATTTCAGCTTCTCCGATCCGCAGGCGCCCTGGCGCGGCCAGGGCAGAGAGACGCGCCTCAGTGAGGATCAGTCCCTTCAGCTGATCCGCGCCATCGAGACAAGCGGCTTCGGACAGGCTTCGCCCGCCGGGCTGCGCCTCGATTCCTGGGATTTCTACTGGGTGGTTACGGCCTGCGCCGATGGGCGTTTCCACATGAACGCCTGGCGCCACCCTTCCGAGCGCTTCGCCGCGCTGAGCTTCGACAAGCTTCTCTTCGCCGCGGACACGACCAATGTGCGGGTCAACCCGCCGCGCCGCATGGAGCCGGCCTTGGAAAAGGCTAAGGCCGACCGTGACGGCAGTTACTATTTCCAGCTGATGGTCGGCCAGGATGGCTTCGCCAACCGGGTGCCGACCCTCTAGAAAACCGGCGTTTTAAAAATAATATAATGTAATCAATATATTATATGTTTTATATTGCGGCGCAGCAATTTGCTCTTGACCGCTCGCTGAAGCCGCCTATATTCCCCCATGTTGCGCTGCAGCAAAGCCAGCGCAGCAGGCCACACGGAGTTCAATACGCGGGTGCCAGCATGCGGAGCGCCGCGCTCCGGTCTTCCCCCCGGGACCGGGACGCCCCGTGAACCGAGTCGATTATCCGCGTTGAAGGAGCATTTGGATGACCCAGACCCCCCCGAAATCGAAAGGCAAGCCCATGAAGGACACTGTCGAGACCATCACCGCCGCCGGCACCGAGTACGCCCAGAAGCACTATGACCGCTTGATCGGCGCCTCCAAGGAGCAGGTCGAGAAGGCCAGCGCCACGGCGTTCAAGACCTACGAGGATTTCTCGAAGTTCTCCAAGGAGAACCTCGACGCCACGGTCGCGGCGAGCACCATCTTCGCCAAGGGTTTCGAGACCATCGGCAAGGAGTGGATGACCTTCACCCAGGACGCCATGGAAGCCAGCGCCCAGGCCGCCAAGGCCCTGCTCGCCGCCCGCACCCTGCGTGAGGCCGTCGACGTCCAGACCGACTGGGCCAAGACCAGCTTCGACAAGATCGTCGCCGAGAGCACCAAGCTGTCGGAGATCTCGGTCAAGGTGGCCAACGAGGCCGCCGAGCCGATCAGCGCGCGTGTCAACGCCGCGATCGAGAAGCTGCTGAAGCCGGTAGCGGCCTAACACCGCTCCCCCGGACATTCCTCCCCCCGGTCCGGGGTGACGGCTAGGCCAGAAGGCCCGGCGGAGCGATCCGCCGGGCCTTTTTTTCGTTTCGTTTACCGGTCCCGGTTTACACTGGGCGACGGGACCGCCCCTTTTCCCGCGGCGCGGAAATCCCATATCATGTGTTCGGTTTTTCAAGGGATTCGACCAGGCCGGAAGCACGAACGGGCATGAGGCAGGACGCGACCATGGCCGACCGCGACAAGCGGATGGATGACGGCAACGATGTCGGCTCGGTGAGCGGCGTTTCCGTCCAGACGCGCACCAAGACCAAGCGCCCGTCGATGTACAAGGTTCTGATGCTGAACGACGACTACACGCCGATGGAGTTCGTGGTTCACGTGCTCGAGCGGTTTTTCAGCAAGAACCGCGAGGAAGCGACTCAGGTTATGCTGCATGTGCACCGGCGGGGTGTCGGTGTATGCGGCGTCTACACCTACGAGGTGGCCGAGACCAAGGTGAACCAGGTCACCGAATTCGCGCGGCGCAACCAGCATCCGCTGCGTTGCACGCTGGAGAAGGAGTGAGGGGATCGGCGAAGCAAGAACAATCGTGCCGGGCGCGTTGCCGTGTTACGATTGGTGGTC
>VGEI01000328.1 GCA_016869415.1 Alphaproteobacteria bacterium | reverse complement strand
AGTAAACGAGCCGCGCGTAGTAGTTGAAGGCGGCTTTCACCGCGCCTTCCCGACCCTTCCATTCCGGCACGAAATTCGCGAACTCGTCGGCCGCCTTATCGGGATCGTCCATGATGTCCTTCATGCCGCGCAGGGCGGCGTGGACGAACTTGCGGATCATCTCCGGCTTCTCCCGAATCAACTGATCCGACACGGCGATGGCTTGCGCCATATGCGGGAAGAACTCGTCGGTCGGGATGACCTTCACCTTCACGCCCGCCGCCTGGACCGGCGGGATCCAGTCCGGCACGCCGGCCATGCCGACGGACTTCCCCTCGGCGACGAACTGCCATACGCCGGTCGGGCCGACCGCCTGAACGTTGACGTCGTTCTGGGTCAATCCGACGCTGGCGAGCAGACCCAGCAGCGCATAGAACGTTGTGTCCTGGTAGGACATCACGGTGATCGTTTTGCCTTTGAGATCGACAGGCTTTTCGATGCCCGAGTCCTCGCGCACGACGAGCTGCATGAAGCCTTTGCCGCCGAATACGGCGACGATCTTCACCGGCACGCCATTGCCGCGGACCAGGATCGGGCCATCGGCGACGATGCCGCCCAGCGGCGCGTTACCTGCCCCGACCATCTTGGCGACATCCACACCGCCGCGGCCGACCTGGAAGGTCACATCGAGGCCGGCGGCCGCGAAATAGCCTTTGCCCTTGGCGAGCTGGATCGGACCGAACGCCGGCAACACCGGCGGAGCGGGAAACAGATAGGTGATCTTCTCCTGCGCTTCGGCTGTGCCCGTCATCGCCAAGGCGATGCCGAGCGCACCTCCAGCGGCCAGGAGTAAGCGGCGGGAAATACCGGCGGGGTGTGCAAACATCTGATCCTCCCCAGTGCTGCGGGCGGCCGGATTTCGGCCTGCCCAGGCTTTCCCGACTATACCTGTGCCTACCGATGTCTGCTATATGCTGCCGGTGAGCGCCCCCGGCGAAATCAACAAGCAAGCGACCATGTCGGACCTGCTGCGCCTTGAATATCGCAACGTCACGATGCGTTTTACCGATCAGGCCGGCAAGAGCCTGACGGCCGTGCAGGACGTCAGCCTTTCACTTCGCGATGGCGAAGTCGTCTCGCTGATCGGGCCGAGCGGCTGCGGCAAGAGCACCCTGCTCAACATCGGATCGGGCCTCGCCGCACCCAGCGAGGGCGCCGCCTTCGTCGATGGCGAGCAGGTGTCCGGCCCCAACGCTCATGTGGCGTTCATGCTGCAGAAGGATCTGCTTCTGCCGTGGCGGACCATTCTCCAGAACGTTATGTTCGGCGTCGAGGTGCAGGGTGTGCCACCCCTCGAGCGCGAGAGTCGCGCGAAGGCGCTACTGAGTAGCCTCCATCTTACGGATTTCGCCAGCCACTATCCTCACCAATTGTCGGGTGGCATGCGGCAGCGGGTAGCGCTCGCCCGTACGCTGGCTGTGGATCCTACGGTGCTGCTGCTCGACGAGCCGTTCTCGGCCGTCGACGCGCAGACCCGCATGGTGCTGCAGCGTGAGCTGGCGCAGACTTTGATGCGCGAGAAGAAGACCGCGCTGCTGATTACCCACGATCTGCTCGAAGCCGTGACCATGTCGGACCGCGTTCTGGTCATGAGCCGGCGCCCCGGCCGGCTGGTTGATGAGCTGCGTATCGATCTGCCCGACCGCCACGATCCCATCGCGCGGCGGCACCACGCCAGGGTCACAGACTACGTCAACGTACTCATGGCGCGTCTGGGGATCGACGAGCACATGGCGAGCGGGGCTGTCGCATGACCGCTTCGAGCGCCGTTATCCGCCGCGGCACGATTTTCAGCATTGTGCTCGGCTTGGTGTTTCTTGCGGCCTGGCAATGGGGCCCCGGCCTGCTCGGCATCCCGAGTTTCATCATTCCGCCGCTTTCGGCCGTCTGGCACGAATTCTGGCGAATGGTTGCCGTGAACGGGCTGATGTTCCACACCGGGATCACGGCTGCGGAAGTGATCGCCGGATTTCTCTTGGGAAGCCTGCTCGGCGCTTGCTTCGGCTACCTGCTGGGCATGTCTCCCACGGCCGAGTTCGCCCTGTCGCCCTATATTCTCGGCTTGCAGATCGCTCCCAAAGTCGCATTCGCGCCTCTGTTCATCTTGTGGATGGGTTTTACCGTCTATCCCAAGATCCTGGTTGCCATCCTGATCGTGTTTTTTCCGGTCCTGGTCAACGTGCTCAGCGCCGTACGCACCGTGGATCCGGACCTGATCAATCTGGCTCGCGCCTTCAAGGCGACGCGGGCGCAGATCTTCTGGAAGATCGAGTTTCCCGCCTCGCTGCCGCCGCTGTTTGCCGGACTTCGCATCGGCTCGACCCTGGCGGTGGTGGGCGTCGTCGTCGGTGAGCTGGTCGGCGGCAACACCGGCCTCGGCTACCTGCTAGCCTTCGGTGAGGGTCAAGCCAACACGCCTATGGTCTTCGTCACCATCCTGATGCTGACCGTTGTCGGCGGGATCGCCTATCTCGCCGTGGTGCTGCTGGAGAACCGCGTGCTCCACTATCTGCCGGAGCGGGCCGTCACCGGGTTCTAGCCGGGCGCACGCTCTTCGCAGAGTGAACCTGCTGGCAACACCTCGCCCTCATGGGTCTACACCGCAGCGCCAATCCCGCCAGCCGTGATGCCGTGACCAATCGATGCGCTGGCGGCAACGCTGCCCCTCGCCACTCGACCTAGGGCCGCAAGCGACGACGGGCTAGGCTGCGGGACGATGACCTTACCGGAGACGGATTCGCCGCACTGCGCTGCGGCTCTCGAGGGAGCCCGCGACACGATTCCGATGATCGTCGGTGCCCTACCCTTCGCCTTGATCTTTGGCACCTTGGCCGCCCAGGGACCGCTGGCCGCCTGGCACGGCCAAGCGATGTCGGCGCTGGTCTTCGCCGGCTCAGCCCAGTTCATCGCCTTGGGCCTGGTGGCCAGCCACACCGGCCTGCTGGTGATCTGGTTGACCACCTTCGTCGTCAATCTCAGGCACATGCTCTACGGCGCCAACCTGCTGCCGGCGGTGGCCGCGCTTCCCCTGCGCTGGCGGCTCGCACTCGGGTTCCTGCTGACCGACGAGACTTTCGCCGTGGTAGCAGCGCGCCGACAGCTCGCTCCCGCAGACAGGCAGATTCACTGGTATTTCCTCGGCTCCGGTCTCGCGCTCTATGTCAGCTGGAATACAGTGACGCTGGTCGGGTTGCTGTTCGGTAGCGCCTTCCCGCAGCTTCAGTCGCTGGGTCTCGAATTCGCCATCGTCGCGACCTTCGTCGCCATCGTCGTACCGCAGCTCAACCGGGCCCCGCATCTCGCGGCGGCCATTGCCGCCGGCACGCTTGCCTATCTCTGGCAGGGCATGCCCTACAAGCTCGGGCTGCTGGCGTCGGTCGCGGTCGGCGTGGCGGTCGGCCTGGCGCTCAACCGCCTGCGGAACCGCGAGGCGGCATGAGCTTCACCCTGATGATCGTCGGCATGGCGCTGGCGACCGTGGCGTGCAAGGCGTCGCTTTTCCTCCTGGGGTCGCGGGTCGTGTTTCCGCCGCTGCTCAAGCAGGCTCTGGAGTTCGTACCGGTGACCGTTCTCACGGCTATCGTCGTACCGCTGGCCATAGCGCCGGAGGGGGCGCTCGATCTCTCCTGGCGCAACCCGCAGTTGGTCGCCACTCTAGCGGCGATCGGTATCGCCGCCGCGGCGCGCCAGCCACTGCACACCATCGTCGGCGGGCTCGGAGTCTTCTTCGTTTGGCGGTTTGCCGTACTCGGCTAGCGCCTAGCCGCCGCGAGGCCCGCGGCGAACCGGCTTGGGCGAGAAGGCCGGCCCCGAGCCGCCCGGCTTGTGCTGGCCGTGCATGTCGTGACCCGGCCGGTGCTGGCCACCCTGCTTGCGGGCAAGCGCCTCCTGCAGGCGACGGGCGGCCTCTTCCTTCTTCTTCTGTGCTTCGGTCTGATGGTCGTCAGTCATTCGCCAATTATAGGACAAGACCGGCCCGGGAAAACAAGAGGGTCGTCTACGGTTCTAACGGTCGGCCGGCTCAACCACGAATACAGTGTAGAGACCGCGCACCGGACGGAGCAGATGATCACTGGCATTGGTGAAACGGATGATCATGCGATCCGCACCATCAGCCCGCGCCGATGCCATGCTGAGCCCGCGCGGCTGCTCGGGTCCGTTGACGAAGACCAGACTCGATGCGCCGAGGCCGGGCAGGCTGATCGCGGTGTCGCGCGCATCGTCGGGCGGTACGGGCTCAGACGTCACTTCGGCGACAAGTATCTGGAGGCTCTGAATCGGCGCGCCGCTGCCTACGCGCAGGGAGGAAACCGCGAGTTCTCCCTCCAGCGCCAGCCGCCCTCTCTCCACCCGGCGCAGGCT
>VGEI01000327.1 GCA_016869415.1 Alphaproteobacteria bacterium | reverse complement strand
GGACCGAGATCGGCCAACTCTTCGTGTGCGACCGCTTCAGTAGACGACGCGAATGCAGGAGAAGGCTGTTGAACCGCAAACAGGAAACCGGCGAGAAGGACCGCAATCGCAAAACGGCTTCCGGGAATTGTTGGCAAGGAATTCGCCCCCCTTGACTTCAGCTGCAATCGGCCTTGCGCGCAGAGAACCGAGACGGAACAGTCTCCTCGCCGTGCCGCCCAGAATCAGAAACCCTCAGTAATGGAAATCCCCACACGTCGCAATACGCATATCACGATCCGAGTTGCTGCCTGGTTAAGCTGTTTCCCAGATGCAACAGCCTAACCCTGATTATTCGTCACGGGTGCAGTTTTGAGATGGCGGGTGTATCGTAACTCATTGATTTCGCGTATGATTCTGGTTGTTGAGCCGGATCACACGCGTAGCGAGGGAGCGCCACACCCGCCATGGCCGAGCATAGCCTTCTCCCCTTCGATTTGCCAGCCGTCGCCAGCAAGAAGGTGAGGGTCGCCTTCGACGGCGGGAAGCTCACGTCGGACGCGGGCGTGCTGCTGTTGCGCGAGGTGGAGAAGAAGCTCGGGATCGCCGACCGGCTCGCGGGGTGCCTCCGGGACCGGCGGGATCGGTCGCGGATCGACCACACGATCGCCGAGATGCTGCGCTTCCGCATGTTCGCGATCGCCGCCGGCTACGAGGACGGCGACGACTGCGACGCCCTGCGCGACGACCCCGCCTTCAAGATGGCGGTGGGGCGGGCGCCGGCGAGCGGCGATCCCCTGTGCTCGCAGCCGACCATGTCGCGGCTCGAGAACGCCCCCTCGCGGATCGGCCTGATCCGGATGATGGCGGCGATGGTGGATTTGTTCTGCGACAGCTGGGCGCAGGTGCCGAGGCGCATCGTGCTCGACATCGACGACACCTGGGATGAGACCCATGGCGCCCAACAGCTCTCGCTCTTCAATGCCCACTACGACGGTTACGGCTTCCTACCGATCCACCTCTACGAGGCGACAAGCGGCAAGCCGGTGGCGGCGATCTTGCGGCCCGGCAAGACGCCGTCGGGGACCGAGGTCCGCGCCATCCTCAAGCACGTCATCGGCCGCATCCGCAAGAACTGGCCGCGGGTCGAGGTGCTGGTCCGCGGCGATTCCCATTACGCCCGGCCCGAGGCCCTCGACTGGCTGGAAGACGAAGGCTTTGCCTATGCCTTCGGGCTGTCCGGCAACGCCGCGCTTCAAACCCTTGCCGCTCCCTTCGCCGAGGGCGCGGCCGTACGTCGCGCCCTCGCCGGGGCCAATGCCAAGGTCCGCCGCTACGCCGCTTTCGCTTACGCCGCCCGGAGCTGGCACCGGTCGCGCCGCGTCGTCGCCCGCGCCGAGGCCTCCGAGCACGGCTCCGACGTCCGCTTCGTCGTCACCAACCTCGCCGCCAAGCCGAAGCGCCTCTACGAGCGCGTCTTTTGCGCGCGCGGCCAGATGGAGAACCTGATCAAGGCCCACAAGACCCACCTCGCCTCCGACCGCACCTCGTGTCACGACGCCCGCGCCAACCAGTTCCGCCTCGTCCTGCATTCGGCGGCCTACTGGCTCCTACACGACTTGCGGGCCGCCGCGCCCAGACGCTCGTTCTGGCGTTCGGCCCAGTTCGACACCTTGCGGCTGCGCCTGATCAAACTCGCCGCCCGCGTCAACGAGAAGGCGACCGTCATCCGCCTCGCCCTCGCCTCGGCCTGTCCCGACAAAGCGATCTTCGCGCACTTGGCAACCGTGCTCGTCGCCCAAGGGCCTTAAGCGGCGGGGCGATGTGCCCCCGAGCCAACCCCTGTCCCTCAACCTCCAACCCACTTCAACCGTCGGTCCAGTCCTCAGGGCGTCTCAGGATGCTCCGGCGCCGCACGCGCCCCCGCGACCGCCTCCACCCATCAGCTAAAATCGGCTATCCTGGGTAGAGTCGAGGACGGGCGCGGTGGCTTGGGCCAGGTTGGCATCGCTCCGTTTCCCGTCCCCGCTCATCGAACCGGACGTGCGGATTTCCCGCATCCGGCTCTCCGACCGGCTTCGTCGCAAGGCTCACGGCGGCGGCCCCAGGTGCACGCGCCGGAGACGCAGAACGCCTCCTTCGCCGAACACGAGGTCGGGAGGGAACCGGCGCGTCCCGCGGCCCGGCACCTGATGCCGTCTGACGAGGAAATGGCGGACCCGATCGTAGACGTGGTTGTCAACCGCCCGATAGGCCGGCATGCGGGTGCCGTAGCCGAAGTAGGCCGACCAGCCGCGCAGCAGGCTGTTCAGCCGGTCGCGCACCTCGGGCCAAGTGCCCGTGTTGCCGGGCACCAGGAGCGCACCGACCTTCTCCTTCAGCCGGGCGACGCTCTTCTTCGACGGGCTCGCGCCCAGGTACCAGTGGCCGTCCTTCCGGTAACGGTGGGGGCCGAACGTGTAGCCAAGGAAGTCGAACCGCTCGTGCCGCGCTTGCCTGACGCTGGTCTTGGCCTCGTTGACGGCAAGCCCGAGCCTCGCCATCGTTGCCTTCGTCCACGCCAGGGCCGCGGCCGCGTGCCCGCGGCTGAGGATGACGAAGTCGTCGGCATAAGCGATGACATGGGCGCGGAACGCCGCCGTCCGCTCGGCGATCCGCCAGTACTTGAGGAAGCGGTTCATGTAGAGGTTGGCCAGCAAGGGGCTGATGACGCCGCCCTGCGGCGTGCCGCAGGTGCTGCGCCGGCCTCCCGTCAGCCGTCGCCTCCCCTCCCCATCCGTCTCCTCGACCGGCGCCTTGAGCCACATTCTTATGAGGCGCAAGACGTTGCCGTCGACGATGCGCCGGGCCACCGATTGCATCAGCTCCCGGTGCGGGATGGTGTCGAAGTACTTGCTCAGATCGGCGTCCACCACGTCGGTGTAGCCTTGGCAGAGGAGTCGATGGACTTGCTTGATCGCGTCAGCCGCCGACCGTTGTGGTCGGTAGCCATAGGCACTGGGTTCGAGATCCGCCTCGAAGATCGGCTCGATTACCAGCTTGAGGGCGGTTTGCGCCACCCGGTCCCGGATCGTCGGGATGCCAAGCGGCCGCTCGCCGCCGCCGGGCTTCGGGATCATCACCCGCCGCACCGGTTGCGGTCGATACGTCTTCGTCCGCAGTTCCTCGCGCAAGCCGGCCAGCCACGCTTCCACGCCCGCCGTCTCGATCCGCTCGAAGTCCTGCCCGTCCACGCCGGGCGCGCCGCCTTTGGCCCGCGCCAGTTGGTAGGCGTGCTGCAGAATGTCCTCGCGCCAGACCTTGTCGTAGAGCAGATAGAAGCGGAACGCCGGCTCCGCCTTCGCCTTCAGATAGAGCTTCCTCTGAAGCGTTCGGATTCGTTCGGGCGTTTGCAGACTCATCGTCAATCACCCCTCCGCGGCCTCCTCGGAAGCACGCCAGAAGCGAGGGTCCTTCCCTCCCCCGGCGTTACCCGGCTTCGGCGGTACTACGACCCTCTCCGACTCCCGCCCGGCCCGCCGCCTTCTCGCGGCGTTGGGGATGCTTCCCCAACCGGGACGGGCCTCCCCCGATTGCCCGCAACACCCTTCCAACGTGCCGTGCCCATTACCCCGGCGGACCGAGAGCGGTGCTTCCGACGGTTGCTTCCCCCTCCCGCGCAGCCTTCCCCGTTATTCAGGCGGGTCGGCGTCCGCGACTTCACTTTCGAGGCCTGCTCGGGCTTCACTCGCGTTACGGCCCGCTGGATCGCTCGACCGCCCAGGGCGGCCTTTGTCACGAGGCTTCGGCCCGGCCGGTCTCCCGGTCAAGCCGCTCGTCAGCTACCAGATCAACCGACAACTCTCTGGGTGGAACCTCCCTCCACAGGCGTTGCGCGCCGTCGGGGCGCACCGAATAATCCGGGTTAGGAGATTCATTCATTGTCTTCAGAGACAAGGAGAAACAAGAAAAGAAAAGTGCGGAGACGGCTCAGTTCGTCACGCAATAAGTCTATAATCCTAAACGCGCCGGTCTCCCGCGGCCCCGCCCGGCGCCTTTCACGCGAGGAACGAGAAAGGCTTATCCTTCGAGGGGCGATCCAGTATTTTGCAGAATGCGGATTCGAGGGACAAACTCGCGAGCTCGCAAAGAGGCTAGGCGTAACCCAGCCTCTCATTTTCCGCTATTTCTCAACCAAGGACGATTTGGTCGACCGTGTTTATGAAGAAGTATATCTGAGCCGCTGGAACCCTTATTGGAAAACATTGCTACAGGATAGACAACTGCCACTGCGAGGTCGGTTGATCTCCTTCTATAACGACTACACGCGGGCGATCTTCAGCCCCGAATGGGTTCGCATTTTTATGTACTCAGGATTGCGCGGCCTGCCCATCAATAAACGCTACATGAATCTGATGCAGGAAAGGATCATCTGGCCCCTCTGCGCG
>VGEI01000326.1 GCA_016869415.1 Alphaproteobacteria bacterium | reverse complement strand
CCGTTCCGCCGCAGACCCCAGCGAATCGTCGAGCGGCACGGCTTGCGCTTCGGCCGGCGGTGGCATGTCGCCCAGTTCGGTCTCGACGACATCGGCGCCGATGACCTCCTGCGAATAGAGCGCGACGATGCGCCGGACCAAGTTCTCGAGCTCACGCACGTTGCCGGGCCAGCGATAGGTCTTCAGCCGCTCGACAGCCGCCGGGTCCAGCAGTTTATTCGGCAGGCCCTCGTCAGCGCAGAGCTGAAGGAAGTGGCGTGCCAGCGCCGGGATGTCGTCGATACGCTCGCGTAACGGCGGCAGCCGGATGGGAACGACGTTCAGCCGGTAGAACAAATCCTCGCGGAACAGCCCCTGCCGCACCAGCTGTTTCAGTTCGCGATGGGTGGCGGCAATGATGCGCACATCCGCGCGGATGCGCACCCGGCCGCCCACCGTGGTGTATTCGCCCTCCTGCAGCACGCGCAGCAATCGGGTCTGCGCCTCGATCGGCATGTCGCCAATCTCGTCGAGGAAGAGCGTGCCGCCCTGTGCCTGCTCGAAGCGGCCAGCGAAGCGCGCCGTGGCACCGGTGAATGCGCCCTTCTCGTGACCGAACAATTCGCTTTCGATCAGCTCGCGCGGGATGGCCGCCATGTTAATGGCGACGAACGGGCCGTTACGGCGCTTGCCGTAGTCGTGCAGTGCGCGAGCCACCAGCTCCTTGCCCGTGCCCGACTCGCCGGCGATCATCACGGTAAGGTCGGTTCCCATGAGTCGCGCGAGCACGCGGTAGATGTCCTGCATGGCCGGCGAACGGCCGATCAGCGGCAGCCGCTCGCCGTTATCGCCGACCGCGCCATCACCGTCGACGGCCGGCGTAGGGGCCGGCTGCTTGAGCGCGCGCTCGACGACGCTGATCAGCTCTTTGAGGTCGAACGGCTTGGGTAGATACTCGAACGCTCCGCGCTCGTTGGCCTTGACGGCGGTCAGCAAGGTGTTCTGAGCGCTCATGACGATGATGCGCAACTCCGGCCTGACCTTGCGGATCCGCGGAATCAGATCGAGGCCGTTCTCATCCGGCATGACGACATCGGTAATCACCAGGTCGCCTTCGCCGTCCGCCACCCAGCGCCACAGCGTGGCAGCGTGCCCGGTGGTTCTGACGTCATATCCCAAGCGCCCGAGAGCCTCGTTGAGCACTGTCCGAATCGCCCGGTCGTCGTCGGCAATGAGAATCGTGCCCGTGGCCATCATGCGCTACTCCGTCGCGCCACCTTCGTGAATCGGAAGCATGACGCGGAAGACCGTTCGGCGGGGCTGGCTGTCGAACTCGATGACACCGCCATGGTCGCCAATGATCTTGGCGACCAATGCAAGACCCAGGCCGGTTCCGTTGACCTTGGTCGTGACAAACGGGTCGAACAGGTGCGGCCGGATGTCCTCTGGGATGCCCGCCCCGTTATCCTGAATGCCCACGACCAGCGGCAACTTCAGCCGTGCCTCACTCCCCGGCACTGCCAGGCGAATCCCGTGCCGGTAGGCGGTGGAAATCACGATCTCTCCGTCCGGATCCGGAGCGGCCTCGGCTGCGTTCTTTACCAGGTTGAGGAAAACCTGGACCAGCTGGTCACGGTTGCCGAAGACCGGGGGCAGCGACGGATCGTAACGCTCTTCGAAACGGATGTTGCGGGCGAAGCCATTCTGGGCGACCAGCCGGACATGCTCCAGCACCTGATGGATATTGACCGCCGCCCGTTCCAGCGGTCGCTCGTCGGAGAACACCTCCATACGGTCGACCAGCTTGCAGATACGATCGGTTTCTTCGCAGATCAGCCGGGTCAGTTCACGATCCTTGGACGAGGCAGCGGAACCTTCCAGCAGTTGTGCCGCGCCACGTATCCCTGACAGCGGATTCCTCACCTCATGCGCCAGCATTGCTGCCATGGCGGTGACCGAACGGGCTGCACCGCGGTGCACAAGCTGGCGGTCGATCTTCTGGGCAATCGAGCGCTCGTGCAGGGTCAGCACGACCGTGCCTCCGTAATCGGCGACAGGCGCAGCCTGCAGCGTCACCGCGTGCGTGCCGATGCGCGGATTCTCGATCTCGACCTCCTCTTCGCTGACACTCGCGCCTGTCCGCCGGACCTGGCCGAGAACGGCCATGACCGGGCTGTCAGGTGGCATCAGGTCGGTGATCTTGGCGCTGCACAACACGGGCGCTCCTGCCGCAAAGAACGTCTCCGCCGCCGGATTGACGTAGCAGACGCTGTCATCCGAGCCGACCACGACCACCGCATCGGGAAACGCGGCGAGGACGTTGGCCATATCCGGCTGCAGCCGGACGACCCGCCCCACGGCGTGAGCGGTGGCGCGCGTCGGCATCAGGCCGCCGCTTTCATGGCACCCTCGCCGCCTGTCAGCAGGGGCTCCCAGGCCATGCGAAACGCGTCGCGAATAGCCTCGGGATCTGTCAGGGTCACCACACGGCCGCGGAATTCCGCCGCCCCGGCAAAGCCCTTCGCGTACCAGCCCAGATGCTTGCGCGCGATACGAACGCCGACCCCGGTGCCGTAGTGCGAGAGCATGGCATCGAAATGCTCGAAGATGATGGCCAAGCGCTCGGCCGGCCCCGGATCGGGCAGGCGCTCGCCGGTGCGCAGAAAGTGGATCACCTGACGCAGGAACCACGGGCGCCCGTAGGCCCCGCGGCCGATCATGATGCCATCGGCGCCCGAGGCTTCCAGCGCGTTGCGCGCGGCCTCCAGCGTCGTGATATCGCCATTGCACACCACCGGGATCGACACCGCCTGTTTCACCCTGCGCACAAAGGCCCAGTCAGCCGTGCCTTCGTAGAACTGGCAGCGAGTGCGGCCGTGAACCGTAATCATCTTGATGCCACAGGCCTCGGCGATGCGGGCCAGTTGCGGCGCGTTGAGGCTGGCATGATCCCAGCCCATACGCATCTTGAGCGTCACCGGCAGCTTCACCGCCCGCACGACCGCTTCGAGGATCTTGGCCGCGTGAACCTCGTCGCGCATCAGCGAGGAGCCGGCATGTCCGTTGACCACTTTCTTCACCGGACACCCGAAATTGATGTCGATCAACGCCGCGCCGCGGTCTTCGTTGAGCTTCGCTGCCTCGGCCATCACCTGAGGCTCGCAGCCGGCCAGCTGCACTGCCATCGGAAACTCCTCGGGCGTGTTCTTGGCCATCAGAAGCGACTGCCGGTTTTCCCGGACCATTGCCTGACTGGCGATCATCTCCGAGACCACCAGGCCGGCGCCGAGCCTCTTGACCAGACGACGGAAGGGCATATCCGTGACGCCCGACATCGGCGCCAGGATGACATTGTCGGCAAGCTGAAGCGGCCCGAGACGAATGCTCATAATTTAAGCAATATGCCAATCTGACTAACAATTAGGCGGATACTAGCAGCTTCCTGCCGCAGTGCAACAAGAAGACCACAAGGCGTCAGTACACACTCTAGCCGATGACCACATCCGTAACGAACTTAACGCCGGGATAGGCAAGCGTAAGAAGAAGATAGGCAAACAGCACATAGCGCGCCGCCCGGCGGCCGCTGATACCGCCGCGATGGTGCAGCCAGAGCAGCAGGCCGATCACCGCGAAGGTCAGTAACGAGAAGATCGTCTTGTGATCGAGGCGCATAAGGGCGCGCCGGTCGAGCCAGCCGATAATCATGCCCGTGATGAGCGCAATGGCCAGCACCGCCTCGCTGGCAATCAGCAGGCGCGCAAGCAGCGTCTCTCCCTCCACAATGGACGGCAGTTGGTGCGAGAAGGCTGTCACCTTCTTCTGTTTGAGGGCGCGCTCCTGCACGAAGACGCCGGCTCCCGCCACCGCGGCCAAAGTCAGCAGCGCGTACGCGATTACGGCGACCAGGATGTGGGCCTGAAGCCAGGCCGGCGGTGGATCGCCCACCATCGGCCGTTCCGGGGCGTGCTGCCAGATCGTGGCCAGCACGCCGAGGAGGAACAGATAGCCGAGCAGCAGCGGCGCCAGCCGCCACGCGGCCGGTTGCGTCGCGGCGACGATAGCGAACAGCACAAGGCTCATGGCAATCGACAGCCAAAGTGCTGCAGCCAGACCAGTGCGCCATGTCGGCCCCAATTCCACAACCACCCAGAGTAGTGGACCGGCGATCGCCACACCGATCAGCAGCCAGAACGTGAGGTCGCGCCCACCAGCTGCGCCTCGTCGCACCAGGGGCGCGATTGCCGCCGGCACCAGCGCCGCGAGGGCAGCCACGCTCAGAAGGGTTGAAATCGCCATTGGTTCACTATAGCTGCCGGTCGCCGCATCCGCGCCTAGCGCGGATCGCGAATAGGGCGGTGGATAAGTGGATAACTTTTACGACACCTTGCGCTGTTTTTATCCCTAGTGTATGTTTCCCCTTGTAGAATCAGAG
>VGEI01000325.1 GCA_016869415.1 Alphaproteobacteria bacterium | reverse complement strand
TGCTCGGGCCTGACTACGACGCCCTGCATCGCAATCATTTTCATCTCGACATGGGCCGCTCCCGGCAGTGCCGTTGAGCCTCATTCTTAATCCTCTAAAGCAAGGCGGCGCTTGACCCTGATAGCGCGCGGGCGTAACGCCGAAGCATGCACGAACGCGCTTCGCGTCCCGCCGAGCCGAGCTTCGTCGAGCTGTTCACGCCGAAGCTGGTTACGGTGCTGCGCGAGGGCTATGGGCTGGAGCAGCTGCGCCGCGACGCGCTCTCCGGCCTTACCGTTGCCGTGGTCGCGCTGCCGCTGTCGCTGGCCATCGCCATCGCCTCGGGGCTGGCGCCCGCGCAAGGGCTTTACGCCGCCATTGTTGGCGGCTTAGTCGTTTCGGCGCTGGGCGGCAGCCGGTTTCAGATCGGCGGCCCGGCCGGCGCCTTCATCGTGCTGGTTGCCGCCGCCGTGCAGCGGCATGGCTTCGACGGCATGCTGCTCGCCACCCTGCTGGCCGGCATCTTTCTGTTGGCCCTCGGCCTGCTGCGGCTGGGCACCTACGTCAAGTTCATCCCCTATCCGGTCACGGTCGGTTTCACTTCCGGCATCGCGGTGATCATTGCCGCGAGCCAGGTGAAGGAGCTGCTCGGCCTGACCCTGGCGGTGCCGGAGCCCGGGCCGTTTCTCGACAAGCTGCCGGTGCTCTGGGCGGCACTGCCTACAACCAGGCCGGCAGCCGTCGCGATCGCTCTGCTGACCGTCGCCGTGGTCATCGGCGTGCAGCGCTGGCGGCCGCATTGGCCCTCGCTGCTCATTGGTGTCGCCGTTGCGTCGCTGCTGACGGCCGGCCTGGCGCTGGACATCGAGACGATCGGCACGCGCTTCGGTGGCATTCCCTCAACCCTCCCGGTCCCCGCCCTGCCGGCGATCTCGCTCGAGCGGATCCAGGCCGTGCTGCCCGACGCCATCGCTTTCGCCCTGCTCGGCGCCATCGAATCGCTGCTCTCCGCGGTGGTGGCCGACGGCATGACCGGGCGGCGCCACCGCTCCAACTGCGAGCTGGTGGCGCAAGGGCTGGCCAACATCGCCGGGGCTTTGTTCCGCGCCATGCCGGTGACCGGCACCATCGCCCGCACCGCGACCAACGTGCGCTCCGGCGCGCACGGCCCGATGGCCGGCATGTTTCACGCCGTGTTCGTGCTGCTCTTTATTCTGGTGGCCGCACCCCTGGCCGCCGCCATTCCCTTGGCGGCATTGGGCGGCGTCCTGGCCGTGGTCGCCTGGACCATGGCCGAGCGCCACGCCTTCGGCACGCTGCTGCGCGCCTCGCCGGGCGACGCCGTGGTGGTGCTGGCGACCTTCGGTCTGACGGTGCTCAGAGACCTGACCGAGGCGATCATCGTCGGCTTCGCGCTCGGCGCCGTGATCTTCATCCACCGCATGTCGCAGTCGACGGCGGTGGAGACGCATGCGGGCGTGCTGCCGCCCATCGCCGACGACCGGGCCGACAGCGCCAATGACGGCCGGCGCCCCTACACGGCGGAGGAAGCGACCGAGCGCGATGTCGTGGTCTACCGCATCACCGGCGCCTTCTTCTTCGGCGCCGCTTCGACCGTGGGGGCGGTGCTCGACCGCATCGAAGCGACGCTCAAGGCCCTGGTCATCGACATGTCCGCCGTGCCCGTTCTCGACTCGACGGCGGCCGTGACCATCGCCGGCCTCGCCCGCAAGGCGCGCCGCCAGGGCGTGAAGCTCTATATCAGCGGCGCCTCGCCGGAGGTGCGGCACGAGCTGATGCTGCACGGCGCCCGGCCGCCGCTGGTCAATTTCAAGCGCAGCATCGGCAACGCGCTGACTGCCTTCCGCCGCAGGCAGGCGGAGAAAGCGGTCTAGCCAGGGTTCTCCTGCGCCGCGAGTTGCTCCAGCGCGCGCTGGCGGGCATGCGCCCGCTCGCGGTCGGGCACATGGATGAGGCCGGCAAGACGCCGCAGCAGCATGTCCTCGTGCGGATCGAGCACGCCGTCGGCATAGGCGACCCTCCAGAGCATCTCGATGATGTGAACCCGCGCCTCGGGTTCGAGGGAGCGGCAGATCGCCTGCGTGAAAGGAAAGAACTGGGTCGAGTGATGGACCTTTTCGCTCGCCTGCTCGATCAACGCGTGGGCTTCTGCTGGCGTCATATGGAACCTGGCGGCCAGCAGGCGTTCGATCGTCGCCCGCTCGTCACCGGAGAAATCGCTGTCCATGCGTGCCGCCTCTATCATCAAGGCAGCGACAGCAAGCTCGAGCTCGTCCACGCGGTCGGCGGGGGCATCCTTGCCGCTGAGGAAGTCGAAGACACGGACGAGCATGGCCGTTTACTTAGGCAAGGCGTGGCGCTCAGGCAAGCGCGCGCCGAGCGGCGTCCAGGTCCACCAGCCTCTGCGTGCGGCCAGCCTCGGCTACGGCCAGCGTGGCGGCCAGGGTGTGTGCTCCGTCTTCGGCGGAGACCAGCGGCGCTTCGCCCGCGTGGATCACCCTACGGAAATGCCGGAGCTGCTCGATATAAGGATCGCGCTCCAGCACCTTCATCGGCGTGGCGCTAAGCGGCTTGTCCCAGCCGATTGCCTGGGGATCGCGCGCCGACCAGAGTCGCAGGTTCGGCAGTTCCAGCGCGCCTTCGGTGCCGACGACGCGGTAGCTGTTCTCGCCGGTATAGGCGAAGGCCGGGTTCTCGGCCGTGCCCTGCTCGATGGTCCAGGGGCTGAGGCCGGTGTCGCTGGCGAGGACGGTGCCGATACAGCCGCCAGCGAAGGCGATAACAGCCGCCGCACCGTCCTCGACGGCAAAGCCACGTACGGCGTTCGACACCGTGCCGCTGACCGTGACCATCTCGCCGCAGAGATGACGCATCAGGTCGATCTCGTGGATCAGGTTGATCAGGATCGGCCCGCCGCCCGCTGCCTTGCGCCAGGCGACGTCGAAATAGGCCTCGGGTTTGCGCGTCGACCAGATGACCGAGATTCCGACCAGCCGGCCGAGCGCGCCCTCGGCGATCAGCTTTTTCGCCGTGCTGACTGCCTGCAGGTAGCGGCGGTGATGGCCGGTCAGCGTCTTCACCCCGGCCTTCCTCACTTCCCGCAGCAGCGCCGCGGCGCTCTCCAGGGAATCGGTGACCGGCTTCTCGACGATGAAGTGCAGGCCGCGCCGCGCGCAGTCGATGCCCTGGGGGGCGTGCAGGTTGTTGGGCGTGGCGATGACCATGCTGTCGGGCTTCGCCCGGTCGTATAGCTCCTCCGCTGTCGTGAAGAACGGCGCCCGCACGTCAGGAAATTTGTCGGAGCCGAGCACGGGGTCGGCGACGCCGACGAGTTCCGCCTCCTCCGGGCAGGCGAGGATGGTGTCGATATGCCGCCTGCCGATCAGCCCGGCGCCGAGCACGCCGATACGCAGTCGTTTCATGGCGCGGAGACTGGCACGGCGCCGCGCGTCCGGGAAAGCCCCCGCAACCTTTCCACGGCACTCTTCAGCTCCAGCACCGGCAGTGGGCATTCAGGCCAGTCGTGCTCCCAGCAGACGATCAGGTCGCAGGCCGCTTCGTCGTGGCCGTGGCTGCGGAACGACTTGCTGCGGTGCTCGAACTCGATGCGCACGCGCTCCAGCGCCTCGGCATGCCCCGGCACCAGCCGCTTGGCCTCGCAGTCGGGGAAGGCGGTGCCGACGCGCTCGATGACGAAGCCCAGCTCGCCGGCCACCGCGCCGAACAGCAGGATGACGCCGCTCTCGCAGCTCGGCGCGTGCAGGATGTTGCGGAAGCCCAGCACCGGCCCGTAATGCCGGTTGGCCAGCGTGGCACGCTGTCCGCCCAGGCGCCGCCGGGCCTCCGCTGCCTCGGCGGCAATCTGCGCGCGATAGGGAAACTGTTTGTCGTGCCGGTCGAGCCAGGCGAGCAGCGCTTCGAGAGCGCCGGCCCAGGTCTTCCAGCGCCGCTTGTAGGGCCGCAGGCAATACCGCCCGGTGCGGTCGTAGACCGTCGGCGGCACCGCTCCCTTGGCTTTCAGGCAGGCATCGCGCAGATCGCGCAGCAGGGCGTCCTCGGAGAGGCGCAGGGTCTTGGTGTTCGGCTCGAACCCGCCGGCGGCGACGAAACGGTTCCACGTCCCGAACAGCCGGATGACGGTCGGGGAGCTGATCCCGGTTTCCCCGCGGAAGGTCGCGATGGTGACGCGTTCGCGGCCGAGCTTCGCCACCGCAGCCTTGAGGGCTTCGAGCAACGAGCGGCGCGTGTGCCGGCGCAGGATGCGGGCCATGACGAACTTCTCCGGTGACGGTTCAGACTTAATGTCTTTAGACGATCTGGTCATGGCCCGGCCGGATTTCAAATTTTCAGATGTCTATAGACAGAAATCGCACCCAAGCCGTTGAAGCGCCAACGATCCCGATTGTGGCGAAGGCGTGGCGGGGCG
>VGEI01000324.1 GCA_016869415.1 Alphaproteobacteria bacterium | reverse complement strand
GCTAGACCCCGACGTGCCGTGGCAGCGCAGCCTGCGGCTCGCCGACAAGCTGGAGAGCGCGAACGTGCGGGTCACCTTGGTGAAGGACGGAGATCACCGCCTCAGCCGCGATCAGGACCTCGCGCTGCTCTGCCGGACGGTGGAGGAATTGCTGGGAGGTTAGGCGCCCTACGCCGCCGCTTCTCCCCCTCCCTTAGGGAGAGGGCCGGGGTGAGGGGAAGCCTCTACACGTCAACAGCGTCTCCAGCCATCGACCGCTTCCCCTCACCCGCTCGCTGCCGCTCGCGACCTCTCCCTATGGGAGAGGTGATTTGACAAGACCGTCAGTGCGCTCCCGAGAGATGGCCGTGGCCGAAGCCGGTCGGCGCAGCCTCAGCCTTTCGGCCAAACAAAGCCCACGCCTTCTCGTGGAAATGATAGGCGACGGTGTTGCAGAGAGGCTCGACCAGGGCCACCAGCCCGCCGACGGCAACACTGCCGGTCAGGAGATAAGCCACGCTGAACGCCACGGCGAAGTGGACGACGGCGAAACTGATGGTCTTGGTCATGATGCCCTCCGTTCAGGCGGCGTCGGCCACCGGCTGGTTCTGGATGGCCGCTTCGCCATCGAGTGTCGCGGCCGCCGCGTGCACCACGGCGGCGATGCGCACCGCCGCCTGCACCGCCTCGGCGCTTAACCCGCCCTGACGCACGATTTTCTCGTGTGAGTCGATGCACATGCCGCAGCCGTTGATCGCCGAGACCGCGAGCGACCAGAGCTCGAAGTCGACCTTCTCCACGCCCGGCCTTGCCAGAACGTTCATACGTAGCTTCGCCGGCATGGTCTTGTAGTCGGCCGCCTCGGTCAGGTGGGTGAAACGGTAGTAAATGTTGTTCATTCCCATGATGGCGGCAGCGGCTTTGGCCGCGTTCAGCGCCTCGGGCGACAGTTTCGCGCCGAACTCGGCGACGACCGCCGCGCTCACCTCGGCATTGCGCGAGGCGAGGGCCGAGGCGACGAAGGTGCCGGCGCGCTGCTGCTCGCTCAGCGCCGCTTCGCTGGCCAGGCTCGACAGGTTGAGCTTCAGATCCTTGGCGTATTCGGGCAGGCGGTTCTTCAGGGTTTCGATTGACATAGGAAAATGCTCCGGAAAAGGGGTGACGGCTGCCTGGACCCCCCGCGCGCCTAGAGTTGGTGTCGCGGCTAGGCGCGCGGGGTACAGGCTTCAGGCGGCTTTCAGGACGTCTTCGCCCTTCTGCCAGTTGCAGGGGCAGAGCTCGTCGGTTTGCAGCGCGTCGAGAACGCGCAGCACCTCCTGCGGATTGCGGCCGACGCTCAAGTCGTTGACCGACACGAAGCGGATGATGCCCTGCGGATCGACGATGAAGGTGGCGCGTAGCGCCACACCCTCGGCCTTGTCGAGCACGCCGAGCGACTGGCTCAGCTCGCGCTTGATGTCGGCCAGCATGGCGAACGGCAGATCCTTGAGATCGGCATGGCTGTTCCGCCAGGCCAGGTGCACGAACTCGCTGTCGGTGCTGACGCCATAGACGACAGCATCGCGATCGTTGAACTCTCCGTTCAGCCTGCCGAACGCCGCGATCTCGGTCGGACAGACGAAGGTGAAATCCTTCGGCCAGAAGAACACGACCTTCCACTTGCCGGCATCGGACTGATCGCCGATGCGCTGAAAAGCGGTCTTCGGGTTGATCGAGACGACGGCGTTGAGGTCGAAAGCGGGGAATTTGTCGCCAACGGTGAGCATGGAAAGTCTCTCCAAGAGGGTTTCGATGCACAGGAGATAGCCTTGACTTTAGAATCGTTCAAACTGATTATTACGAACTTATTGATCGATTTTGACGATGATTCAGCTTCCCACCCTGCGCCAGCTCAGACACTTTGCTGCTCTGGCCGAGCAGCGGAACTTTGGCCGGGCGGCGCACGCCTGCCACATCACGCAATCCACCCTGAGCGCCAGCGTGGCCGAGCTCGAGGCGCTGCTCGGCGTGCCGCTCGTCGACCGCACCACCCGCAAGCTGGTGCTCACCCCCATGGGTGAGCAGGTGGTCGAGCGTGGCCGCGCCATTCTGGAGGCGGCCGAGAGCCTGGTGCGCGACACCGCCGAAGCCCGGAAGCCGTTATCCGGGCCGCTCCGCCTCGGCGTCATCCCGACCATCGGTCCGTTCCTGCTGCCGCGTATCCTGCCGCGCCTGCGCCGTGCCTTCCCCAAGCTGAAGCTCTACCTCACCGAGGATCTGACCGATCGCCTGCTTGAGGCGCTGCAGGCGGGACGGCTCGACACCGTGCTGATTGCCCTGCCCTATGACAGCGGCGCCATCGAAACCGCCGTGTTGTGGGACGATCCCTTCAGCCTGATCTATCAGGTACCCGCGGCGGGTGAGCCCTCCCCCAGCCTTGCCGACCGCCTCGATCCGTCAACGCTGCTGCTGCTGCGCGACGGGCACTGCCTGAAGAACCATGCCCTGGCCGCCTGCCGCGCCGACGTGCCACGTCCGCTCGACGCCTTCGAGGCCACGAGCCTGCACACGCTGGTTCAGATGGTCGATAACGGGATCGGCACGACATTACTGCCGCAGCTGGCGCTCGACGCCGGCATCCTCAAAGGCACGAACCTGAAGGCGACGCCGCTTCCGGCAGCAGCGCCGCGTCACATCGCCCTGGCCTGGCGCAAGGGCACCGGGCGCGCCGGCGAGTTTCGCCTATTGGCCGACAAGATCGCCTCCCTCTCCGGGTACGCTCAAGCTCCGGCGTCGAGCAAGGCTCTGAGGCCGACGCGGTAGTCCGGATAGGCGAGTTTCACGCCGAGCTCCGTCTTGATGCGGTGATTGGCCACCCGTTTGCTGTCGGCATAAAAGCTGCGCGCCATCTCCGACATCGACGACGCTGCCTCGGCGTAGGGGATCTCCGGCGGTGCTGCGACGCCGAGCAGAGCGCAGGCATAGGCGATGACATCCTGCGGCGGGGCAGCGTCGTCGTCGCAAACGTTGTAGACGGCTCCGGGATTCGGCCGGCCGATCGAGGCTTCCAGGATGCTGGCGATGTCGTCGACATGGATGCGGCTGAACACCTGACCCGGTTTAACGACACGACGCGCCCGCCCCTCGCGCACCGTGTCGAGCGCGCTGCGGCCGGGACCGTAGATGCCAGCCAGCCTGAAGACATGGACGGCAAGCCCCAGGCGACCGAGATCGAGCCAACCCTGCTCGGCCACGACGCGGGCCCTCCCCCGCGGGCCGCCGGGATGAAGGCCGGCCTTCTCATCCACCCAGTCGCCGCCACGATCGCCGTAGACGCCGGTCGTCGAGAGGTAGCCGACCCAGCGCAGTCCTTTCAGCCCGGCGAGATCGCCTGCATGGTGACGCAGCACCGGATCGCCGCCATCCCTATCGACGCCAATGCCGGGAGGAATCGATTGCAGCAGATGGGTGGTACCGGCGAGCGCCGCCGCGACGTCGGGCAGCGGCTGAACACCGTCGAAAAGAAAGGCCGCAATGCCTTCCGCAGCCAGCGCGGCGCGGCGCGCTTCCGTCCGGCAAGTTCCTGCAACCCGCCAGCCCTTGGCCCTGAGCCGGCGTGCCAGCGCAAGCGCCGAATAGCCCAGTCCAAAAACGAACAGCCGGCGGGAAGCCGGGGCGCCATTGTATTGCCGCATGCCCCAGGTATACATCCATCCATGAGCCGATGGTTCCTGCCTCTGATCGCTTTTCTTACCCTGGCCACGCCGGCTCATGCCCAGCCGCTTGAGCCGATGCCGGCCCTTACCCAGCTGGGCGCCGGCAACGCGAGTACCTACCGGGCCTGTTTCGAGCAGATCGCAGCCGACCCTGCCAACGCGTTCGAGCAGGCAATGATGTGGCGCGACCAGGGCGGCGGCATTCCCGCGCGTCATTGCGTCGCTGCAGCCCTCGTCGCGCTCGGCCAGCCGGCCGAGGCTGCGCTGCGCCTGGAAGAGCTGGGGCTCACGGCGCGCAGCGCGCCGACAGCCGTGCGCGCTCGGCTGCTGTCCCAGGCAGGACAGGCCTGGCTTGCCGCCCGCCAGAACGAGCGCGCCCACGCGGCGCTGACGACGGCGATCGACGGTGCCCCCGAGCTGCCCGATCTCTATGTCGATCGCGCGGTCACGCTGGCCGCGGCGCGCAACTACTGGGAAGCGATCGACGATCTCAACCGGGCGCTCGATCTCCAGCCTCGCTACGGCATCGCGCTGGCCATGCGGGCCTCGGCTTATCGTTTCATCGACAGTCTCGATCTTGCCATGGACGATGCCGAGGAAGCCGTGCGCGCGGCGCCCGGCCTGCCCGAAGCCTATCTCGAGCGCGGCATCCTGCGCCGGCTGCGCGGCGATATCGCCGGAGCGCGCGCCGACTGGCTGCGCGTCCTGGTCATCGAGCCGGACGGCGACGCAGGCGACGCGGCACGCGCGAATATCGAGCGGCTGGAACTGCGCCTCGA
>VGEI01000323.1 GCA_016869415.1 Alphaproteobacteria bacterium | reverse complement strand
TCGACGCCGCTGCCATCGGCTCCGGTGATGTCGTCCCAGAAGACGTCCCATTTGCTGTTCTGGCCGGCAAGGCGGCGCTGGCGCAGCGTGACCGGCGGCACCTTCCGGGAAACGGTCATGGAGAGGTTCTCAGGCCCCGAAGCCGTCGGGCTCGTAGAGCATGATCTGGCTGCCGCTGCTGTCGATCTTGAAGGAGACGTGGATCAGCTTGGACAGCTTCTCGCGCACAGCCTGGCGCTTTTCCGGGGATACGAAGAACACCATGAAGCCGCCGCCGCCGGCCCCCAGGAGCTTGCCGCCGACGGCACCGACCGAGCGGCCGGCCTCGTAGATCTCGTCGATCATCGGATTCGAGACTTTGTCGGTGAGCTCGCGCTTGAGCATCCAGCCCTCGTGCAGCAGCTCACCGATCTCGGTTAGCGGCCGGTTGGGGGCGTTGAGTACGGCCAGCGCCTCGTCGACCATGGCGGTCATCGTCTTGACGTGGCGCTTCTTCTTGTCGAGATTGGCGATCTTGGCGCCGGCAACCTCGGAGGCGATGCGCGAGAGGCCGGTGAACACCATGAGGATCGAGCTCTGAAGCTCGAGTCGGCGCTGCATGGGCAGCACCAGGGGCGTCACGTTGAAGGAGTCGTCCTGGTTGAAATCGATGCGGTTGAGCCCCCCGTAGGCAGCCCAGATCTGGTCCTGCGACCCGACATTCTCGCGGATGACGTGCTGCTCTATACGGATTGCCTCACGCGCCAGCTCGGACTTGCTGACATGCCGGCCCTTGAGGGCGTAGAGGGCGTTGAGCAGGCCGACGGTGAACGACGAGCTGGAGCCCAGGCCGGAGCGGGCCGGCAGATCGCCGTCGTGATGGACCTCGATGCCGCCGTCGATCTTCATCTCGCGCAAGAGCGCGCGGGCGGAAGGGTGCTGGATCTGCTCGATCTCGTTCACCAGCTCGATCCGCGAATAAACGATGCGGTGCTTGTGCTCGAAGAAGGGTGGCAGTCGCCGCACGCTGATGTGGCAGTACTTGTCGATCGCCATGCCGAGCACCGAGCCGCCATGCTCGCGATACCAGGTGGGATAGTCGGATCCGCCCCCGAAAAGGGAGATGCGGAAGGGCGTGCGGCTGATGATCATGCGACGTCTCGGGCAGGATTGCGCGAACGGCCGATAGCACGGGCGAGAACGGCACCGGCCTCGGCCAGAGACTCCGGCGTGCCGATATCGATGAAGGCGGCCTCGCCGGCGGGAACGGAACGGAATGTGCCGGGGGCCGATGCAGCGAACACATCGCGCTCCAGCGATTCGGACTGGCCCTGCGCTAGCGTTTCCAGCCAGGAGCGGCTGAAGAGGTAGATACCGGCATTGATCGGTCCCGGGCCGGTATCGGTGGGATCTTTCTCCGCGAAGCGCTGGATCGCGCCGGCGGCGTCGACAACCAGGCGGCCGTAGCGGGCCATCGAGGGGACGGCGGTCGATAGGATCGAGGCAGCGCTTCGTGCGGCGCGATGAGTCGAGAGGAAACCTGGCAGGTCGGCGTCGATGAACGTGTCGCCGTTGATCACCATGACCGGGTCTGAGCGGAAGAGCGGCACGGCGAGGCGCAGCGCGCCGGCAGTACCCAGCGGTTTGGGCTCGATGGAGGTCGAGACGTCGAGGTCCGGAACGGGATGACGGCGCAGATGCTCGACGACCTTGTCGGCCTTGAACCCGAGACACATGACGATCCGCCGCGCACCGAACCCGGCGAGCCAGCGCAGCAGGTAGTCGAGGAAGGTCTCGTCGCCGATGGGCGCCAGCACCTTCGGTGTCTCGCCGATGGCGCCGCGCAGTCGCGTGCCGAGTCCGCCGGCGAGGATGGCGACGTCGACCGCTGCCAGCGAGACATCAGGCCGCGGCAGACTGCTCATCGACCAGCTTCCGCTTCAGCCGATGCTTCGACATCTGCTCGACGTGCTTGCGGGTTTCCCAGCCGAATCGCTGCGCCACCATGTCGAGGTAGCGCGGATTGGCGAAATACTCGTGGAAGGCGTCGTCACGGAATTTGATGACCTCGGCGGCGGCGACCTTCTCCGTGCGCAGCGGCCGGGAATCGTAGCTGTGCTGCGAATAGCCGCCCCAGCTTTCCGGTAGGTCCCAGCCCTTCTCGACCGCCATCTTGTAGAGCGGCGAGCCGGGGTAGGCCATGGCCGAATAGAAATTGGCGAATTCGCAGTTGAGTTCCTTGGCCAGCTCCAGCGTCTCCCGCATCGACTGGGCATCGTCGTCGGGCAGGCCGAAGATGTAGTTGCCGATGACATTGATGCCGGCTTTCTGGATCTCGCGCACGATGCCGACGATGTCGTTGCTCTTGAGCGACTTTTGGGCGCCGTCGCGCACGTGCTTGCTGCCGGATTCGATACCCAGCGCCAGCCAGCGGATGCCGGCTTTGCGCAGCATCTCGAGATGGGTGGGCTTCACCGTATCCACCCGGGCATAGGCCCAGATGTTGAACTTCGGCCCAAGGCCGCGCTCGATCAGCAGGTTGCAGATGCCGCCGACATGGCGGTCGTTAAGCACGAACATCTCGTCGACGATCTTGAAGGTCTTGACGCCGTATTTCTCGTAAAGGAGCTGCATCTCGTCGACCACGACCTTCGGGCTGCGCATCCGGTAGTTCGGCTTGCCGAACGGCGCGTTGATGCAGCAGAAGCTGCAGCGATAGGGACAGCCGAGCGTGGTGTAGATCGAGGCATAGGGCTTGCGCGCCGAGAGATCGCCGAAGCACTGCCAGTTATGCGCCCGGTACTTGTCCATCGGCAGAAGATCCCAGGCGCCGCCGGGCAGTTCCTTGTCGAGATCGGTGATCAGGCGCGCGCCGATGTTGTTGCGGATCTGCTCGCCGTCGCGCCAGACGAGGCCCTCCACCTTGGCGAAATCCGGGCTGTCGGACTTCAATGCGTGGAGCAACTGCTCGATGGTGATCGGGCCCTCGCCGTTGCAGACGAAGTCGGCTGCTTCTTCGCGCAGCGTGCGCTCGGGCAGGGCGGCGACATGGCCGCCGACCATGATGATCTGGCGCTCCGGCTCCAGCTCCTTGATCGCCCGGCACTCGAGACCGGCGCCGACCATCATCTGGGTCGAAGCCGACGGCTGGTGACCGAAGACGATCATGCCGACAAGAACGGGGTCGTATGCCTTGACGCGCTCGGCCACGGCCCGGGCATCGAGATGCTCGGCCTCGGCGTCGATGATCTTTACGCTGAAGCCGTGATTGCGCTCATAGGTCGCGATGATGCCGGCCCACATCGGCGGCTCGATCGCCGTCAGGTCGGTCGCGAGATCCTGGTAGGTGACTTTTCCGGTGCCCGGATTGATGAGCACAAGATCGATTGCTGCGGCCATGCCGAATCAAACCTCTGTCAACTTATCGGATTCATTCATTTTCTTAGCAATATGGTTAATTTCAGCTAAACGGCGGGCGAATCCAAATTATTGAATTATATTAGTTATTTCTGCCGGGCCATGTAATGAGCCAGGGCGGCCAGATCGGCTGCCGGGACCCCATAGACCGCCGCCACCATGTTGGTGTCGATGCCGGTCCGCTCGTTCTTTTGATACTGCTCCAGCGCCATCAGCATGTAGTCCTCGCGCTGGCCGGCCAGCCGCGGCACCTGCACCTGCCCCTTGTAACCCATGCCGTGGCAGGAGGCGCAACGCAGACGTTGGGAGAGCTCGGAGCCGCGCTGATAGCGCGCGGAGTCGTGGGGCTCGTCGTTGGGCGCCAGGGTCTGGCCGGCGAAGTAGGCGGCGAGATCCTCGAGATCCTGGTCGCTGCGGCCTTCGACGAACGGCGTCATGGCCGGCACGTCGCGCAGCTTCTCGCGGAACAGGAAGAGCTGGAGAAACATGGCACCCGCCGGCTGCGCGGCCAGCGACGGGATGTTCGGCATGGTCGAATTGCCCGTCTCGCCGTGGCAGGCGAAACATTGCTCGCCCTTGGCCTTGCCGCGGGCCGCGTCGCCGTTCGCCAGCGCCGCCGGAGCCAGGGCCACCAGCACCCCCAGCAGGATTCCCCCCAGGCGGATCACGGCTTGTCGGGGCGCCGGCCGGGTAGATTGCGCTCCTCGACCACGGAATATTCGACCTCGATAGCGTCATCAGCGCGCGGCGGCGCTCGCCGCGCTTTGCGAGCGAGCCACATCAGGCGCACGACAGTCACTGCGAGCACGACACCGGCGACGACCAGCGCAACAGCAAGAAAGAATACGGCGAGGACGATGACGGCGACCGCTGCCAATGCGGCAAGCATGCGCCCGGCGACGGTCTTGGGCAGCAGATCGTAAGTTACCCGGTACGTCACCGCTCATTCCCCTGTCTCGGCCCGTGACATAGGCGCTTTTTCAGCGGTTTCAACGGGCTCAGGCGACGGTAGCCAGGACGGCCCAGACCACGACACAGATTCGGGCCAGCGCCGCCCACGTGGG
>VGEI01000322.1 GCA_016869415.1 Alphaproteobacteria bacterium | reverse complement strand
CGGCTCTCCTGCGAGATGGCTAACTAGCCGGCCCTAGGCGCCCGGAATCAAGACCGCAATGTGCTCTTCGACCCGCCGGACTCCGGGGACGCGTTCGGCGGCGACAACCAACGCATGGCGCTCGCTCACCGATCCGACCATCGACCAGAGGTGGGCGACCCCATCCGTGACGACAACGTTGGTCGTGCCAAGATCGGCCCAAGCCTCTCCCTTGAGCTCGTTCTCGATCTGCTCGCGGATGGCGGCATCGGACTCTGCCGGCGGCCCAGCACGCCGGGCGATCAGACCATGAAGCAGATTCGAGCGAGTCACGATGCCGACAAGCTGGCCGTCTTGAAGGACCGGAAGTCTCTTGATTCGCCGTTTCTCGAGCAGCGCCGCGACCGCAGCGAGGTCGGCATCCGCTTCCACCGTAATGACTGGCTGGCTCATGACGTCGCCGGCTTTCGTGCCATGCGTCTTGACGTAGTCACGAGCCAGCTCGTCATTCGACGCGACGAGCGACAACCACCAGGCCCGGCGAGCGATCGTCCCGGATTCCGGGCGGCGCATCAGATCGCCCTCGCTAACCACGCCGAGCACGCGCCCCTCGGCATCGACAACGGGAGCGCCGCTGATACGGTGCTTGAGGAGAAGCTGCGCGACTTCGGTTACCGGCGTATCCGGGCCAACCGTGTGCACGGTCGTCGTCATGACGTCCCTTGCCCTCATCGCTACCTCCATCCCAGCCCATTTCGAGCTATCAGAAAGATAGACTTTGGGTTCGCCGCTGCATTGACGCAGATCAAACAGCGGAGCCGCGACGAAACCGATGCATCCATCAGGCAGCTTGGACAACGGTGGCAAGTGCTGACCGATCGTTGCGCCCCAGCCTTATACCGGCAAGCCGGAAATAGCTCGCTACGTTCCTGGTGCCCGCCGCCAACGCGTCCGCCTCGATCCGCGCGACGTTCCGCGCCAGCCGGTAGAGGCAGTCGTGCTGAACCCGCTCCGCCTTGAGCTCAACGGCGGCGACGTGCCGGCGCAAATTCCGCAAGGCTTTCGATGACAGCGCCGGAACTTTGAGGCTCCGGCGTACCGCTCGCAGCGGCTGGACGACAGACAAAGACCAGCGACGCGACAGACGCAGCGCCTCCCGCATTGCCGGGCGAGAGAGTGGAATGCGACGGCTGCCGCACCACAGGCAGAATAGCAGCAGGTTCACGTCGATCCCGGCGCGGTCTTGCAGCGCCAAGCAGGCGTGCGCCACGCCCGGCCGCTTGTAGAGCCGAAGAGACCAAGCCCAGAACGGGTTGCCCGCCATTACTTGCCGCGCTTGCGGCGGCCTCGCCCGCTCTTGCCACTTCCGCCCGCCTCGCCCCAGCGCCGCACCAACCTGTTGTCGATGCCGAACAGGTCGAGCGCCCGGCCGACCGTGTGGTCGATGAGGTCGCCCACCGATTTCGGGCGGGCATAGAACGCCGGCACGGGCGGCATGACGATGGCCCCGCTTTCCGACGCAGCCGTCATCGCCCGCAAGTGCCCGGTGTGCAGCGGCGTCTCGCGTACCAGCAGAACCAGGCGTCGGCGCTCCTTGAGCACCACGTCGGCAGCCCGGGTCAGCAAGCCGGTGGTCGTCCCGTAGGCGATCTCGGCCAGCGAGCGGATCGAGCAGGGTGCGACGATCATGCCCTCGGTGCGGAACGAACCGGAGGATATGGGAGCCCCGATATCGCCGATCGGGTAAACGTAGTCGGCAAGCGCCTGCACATCGGCCACCTTGAGGTCGGTCTCGTAGGCCAGCGTCACCTCGGCCGAGCGGCTCATCACCAGATGCGTCTCGATGCCGCTACCCTTCAGCGCCGCGAGCAGCCGCACGCCGTAGATGGCGCCCGACGCCCCAGATATCCCGACGATCAGCCGTTTCCTCATGGCCATGACGGGACTATGCCACCGAATGCCGCGCCTCGGCGATGGCGCGCCAGACGCGTTCGGGGGTGGCCGGCATGTCGAGTTCCTTCACACCCAGCGGGGCCAGCGCATCGAGGATAGCGTTCATCAAGGTCGGCAGCGCGCCCGTGGTCCCCGCCTCGCCCACGCCTTTGACCCCGAGCGGGTTGGTCGTGCAGGGCACAACATGCTCGCCCAGCCGAATCTCCGGCAGGTCGCCGGCCCGCGGGATGCCATAGTCCATGAACGTGCCGGTCAGGAGCTGCCCGGTGTCGCGGTCATAGACGGCGTTCTCCAGCAGCACCTGGCCGAGGCCCTGCGCGAAACCGCCCATCACTTGTGCCTCGACGAGGGTGTGGTTGATGACATTGCCGCAATCGTCGACCGCGGCGTAGCTCAGGGGTGTGATCACACCGGTCTCGGGGTCGATCTCGATCTCGGCGATGTGGCAGCCGTTGGGAAAGTTCGGCGTCACCTTCACCTCGCTCGCCACGTCAAGCGCTGCGCCAAAATGCCAGAGCGGCACGACGCGGTCCGTGCCGGCGACGCGGAAACTGCCCTTGGTGTACTCGATATCGGCCGGGCTGGCTTCGAAATGCTCGGCGGCGAGCCGCCGGCCCTTCTCGATGACCTTGCCGATGGCATCCAGGGTCACGGCGCCCACGGCGATGGTGGTGCGCGAGGCGGTGGAGGTGAGGCCGCGTGGCACTCGGTCGCTATCGCCCTGGACCAAACGCACCCTCGCGGGATCGATGCCCAGGCGCTCGGCCACCAGATGCTTGTAGACCGTCTCGTGGCTTTGCCCGCTCGAGCCGCCGCCGGTATAGAGTTCGAGCACACCGTCGATGAAACGGATGCCACCGAACTCAGCCGGGGCCCCGCCGGAGACCTCCAGAAACATGGCGATACCACGCCCGCGCAGCTGGCCACGCGCCTTCGAGGCCTTCTGCCGCGCCGCATAGCCGGCAGCATCTGAGAGAGCCAGCGCCTTGTCGACCAGCGGCGCGAAATCGCCGCTGTCGTAGAGGGCACCATTGGGCGCCTTGTAGGGCATGGCCGAGGCCGGGATCAGGTTGCGCCGCCGCAGATCGGCCGGATCGACCTTCAGCTCGCGCGCCGCGCGATCGACCAGCCGCTCGACGATGTAGGCCGCTTCGGGTCGGCCAGCGCCGCGATAGGGCCCGACCGGTGCAGCATTGGTAAGAACGTACTTCGACTGGGCGTCGATCACCGGCGTCGCATAGACGTTGATCAGGCAGACCGCAAAATTGGTCGTGGCAATGTGGGCGCCCGGCGGCGTGAGGTAGGCGCCGCCGTTGCAGATCGCGCGGATACGCAATGCCAGGAACTTGCCGTCACGGTCCAACGCCAGCTCGCCCGTCATGACGGTGTCGCGGCCCTGGCTATCGGAAAGGAAACTCTCGCCGCGCGTCCCCACCCATTTCACCGGCCGTCCCAGCTTGCGTGCCGCCAGCAGCAGGGCCAGGTACTCAGGGTAGGGTGGCGTCTTCATGCCAAAGCCGCCACCGACATCGCCGGTGACGACGCGCAACTTCTCCTTCGGCAGCTTGATCATGCCGGCCATGACGTCACGCAGCGCAGTCGCCCCTTGCGTGCCGGCATGCAGCGTGTACTTGTCCGAGGCCGCGTCATACACGCCGATGGCGGCGCGCGGCTCCATGGCGCAGACAACGACCCGCTGGTTGACCACGGTCAGGCGGGTGACATGGGCGGCTTTCGCGAAAGCGTCGGCGGCGGCCTTTTCGTCACCGATGCCGTAGTCGACCGCGAGATTACCCGGCACGGTGTCATGCAACTGCGGCGCGCTCGGCTCCAGCGCCGTGTGCGCATCGGTCACTGATTTCAGTTCTTCGTACGACACATCGAGGAGCTCTGCGGCGTCCTGCGCCGCGGCCGGCGTTGCGGCGACCACCAGCGCCACCGGCTGGCCGACGAAACGCACCTCGCCCTGGGCCAGGGCCGGATAGTGCGGCACCAACAGGGTGCCGCCGCGCCGGTCCTTGACCGGCATAGCGGGCGGTCCGCTCCAGCCGGCCCGTGCTTCATCCTCGCCGGTGATGACAGCAAGCGCCCCGCCGGCCAACGCGGCCGCGGCATCAATGCCAATGAGCTTGGCGTGGGCGTGTGGCGAGCGCACGACCACCGCATGGGCTTGGCCCGGCAGATCGAGATCAGCGGCATAGCGGCCAGCGCCGGTGAGAAGGCGCGGGTCTTCGACCCGGGCGAAGGAGCCGCTCATGCGCCTCCCATCACTTGCGGTAGTCGGGCGCCTCGCGGTCGAGGATGCGGCGCAAGGAGGTGAAGTGGATCCGGGCGTAGAGATCGTTGTGCGCCAGGATCTGGTCACGGGCCTGGGCGGCGAGATTATCGCCCACCAGCTTGAGCTTCCTACCGGTCGACATGGCGATGACCTGAGCCTGGGCCGCACGTTCCAGATAGTAGAGATCGTCGAAAGCCTGATAGACCGTCGGTGCTGCGACCATGACTCCGTGGTTGGCCATGAACAGGACGCGGTGA
>VGEI01000321.1 GCA_016869415.1 Alphaproteobacteria bacterium | reverse complement strand
CGGCCTCGACCCGCTCGCTCAGCTTGGTATCGCTCATCGCCAGCCCCTCTCCCGCACGGGTCGGCTGCATAAGACAACGTCAATCATATAGTTGACTTAGTCAAATATTTCTTAGGGGGATACTGGTGCCGTCTCGTGGCCCGCGCTAAGTACTGCGAACCCTTTGCTCCGACCGCATTTTCACGGGGCTTGCGCCGACCACATGCTGACCTCGATTTTCCTCAAGGGATTGGTCGTCGGCTTCTTGATCGCCGCGCCCGTCGGCCCGGTCAACGTGATGTGCGTGCGGCGCACGATCATGCACGGGAGGCTGGTCGGGTTGGTCTCGGGGCTCGGCGCGGCGGCGGCTGACACGATCTTCGGCGCGATTGCTGCCTTCGGGCTGTCTTTCGTCTACGAGCTGCTGATGACCGAGCGGTTCTGGCTTGGCATCGCCGGCGGCGCGCTGCTCATGGTGATGGGAGTGCGGACCTTGTTCGCCGAGCCGCCGCGCCCCAGCGACACGCCCGATCCGCCCAATCTGTTGGGCGACTTCACCTCGACGCTGGTTCTCACCCTGACCAACCCAGTGACCATCGTCTCATTCCTCGCCGCCTTCACTGCGGTCGGCGTGGCGGCCGATCCCGGCGAGCCGATCGGCCTCGACGACTGGATCCTGCTGCTCGGTGTCTTCCTCGGTGCCAGCACCTGGTGGCTGTTCATCACCGCGGCGGTGGCGCTGTTTCATGGCCGCATCCCGCTGACCATGCTGCGCTGGACGAACCGTGTCGCCGGCGTAGTGATCCTCGCCTTTGCCGTGGGCGTGCTTTGGGTGGTGTTCAACCCGTAGGCCGGCGGCACTGACGGGGTCAGGCAGGGCCGATGCGCAGGCCGAAGAACGAGGCAATGGCGAGAACGCCACCGGCCACCAGCACCATGGTGGTCAGGCTGACGCCCAGGCGACGCCCCCGATTGGGTCCCGGACCGCTGGTGAAGCCATAAGCGTGCGCCAGGCGGCCGACCAGCAACGCCACACCGAGCAGATGCACGACCCATTTCTGGTGGCCAACCAGGTCCGCCGTCAGGATGAGCAGCAGCGCAATCGGCACGTACTCGATGAAATTCGCATGAGCCCGGATGGCGCGCTGGAGCTCCGGGACGCCACCGTCGCCGATCTCCACCTTGTGCCGGTAACGCAGGCGAATGACACGCACTGACAGCACAACCAGCAGCAACGCCGCTAGCCCGATATAGATCGACGAGGTGAGAAGCAGCATGCGGCCATTATGGGCCACGCACCCGGGGTTGGCCAGTGTGGAACCTCGAGAGGGACAGGGCCCCGGGCGGTGGAATCGCCTGCCGGCTTATGCCGCCTGCTTGGACTTGAGGCCCTGACGGACGAGTTCCTCGGCGATCTGCACGGCGTTGAGGGCGGCGCCCTTGCGCAGATTGTCCGAAACGCACCAGAAGGTCAGGCCGTTGGGCACGGTCTTATCGACGCGGATGCGGCTGACATAGACCTTGTCCTCGCCGGCAGCCTCGACCGGCGTCACGTAGCCTTCGTCGGCGCGGTGATCGACCACGGCGCAACCCGGAGCGTCGCGCAGGATGCGCCGCGCCTCGGCGTCGGAGATCGGCTTCTCGAACTCGACAAAGACCGATTCCGAGTGGCCGACGAATACCGGCACGCGCACGCAGGTCGCCACCACCTTTATGGAGGGGTCAAGGATCTTCTTGGTCTCGACCTCCATCTTCCACTCCTCCTTGGTGAACCCATCGTCCATGAAGACGTCGATATGCGGGATCACGTTGAAGGCGATCTGCTTGGTGAACTTCTTCTTCTCCGGCGTCTGGTTGACGTAGATGCCACGCGTCTGCTCGAAAAGCTCGTCCATCGCCTCCTTACCGGCACCCGAGACGGACTGATAGGTCGAGACGACGACGCGCTTGATCTTGGCGACGTCGTGCAGCGGCTTGAGCGCCACGACCATCTGCATGGTCGAGCAGTTCGGGTTGGCGATGATGTTGCGCTTGGTATAGCCCTTGAGCGCCTGCGGATTGACCTCCGGCACGATCAGCGGCACCTCGGGATCCATGCGGAAGAACGAGGTGTTGTCGATGACCACCGCACCGGCCTTGGCGGCACGCGGGCTGTGCACCTGCGACACCTTGGCGCCGGGCGAGGAGAGCACGATGTCGATGCCGCGGAAATCGAAATCGGCGAGGTCCCGGCACTCGAGCTCGCGATCGTCGCCGTAGGAGATCGACATGCCGATCGAGCGCGAGGAGGCCAGCGGAAACACCTCATCGGCGGGGAAGTTGCGCTCGGCGAGGATTTTCAGCATCTCGCGCCCGACATTGCCGGTAGCGCCGATGACCGCAACCCTGTAGCCCACGACACGCTCTCTTTCGCAATAAGCGCCGCTCCGGCATTCCCATGTAGGAATAGCCCCGATCGGCGACAGTCCAAAGCAAGAACGTGGTTGAAATACGCCCGCACATCAAGCTTTGCAAGACTTCGCTCGCAAATGCGAAGTGTTACAGAAATATTTCGTTTTTTCCTGGCAGATCTCGTCGCTATATTTCCGCGTTAACCAATTTCATTGCGACGGACTTTCTCCATGAAACGCAGCACCGTCCGGGCCGAGACTCGCCAGGAGGAGTTTCTCTTCTTCCGTCGCTGGGTCGCACACCCGTTGAAGGTCGGCGCGCTGCTGCCCTCATCACCGTTTCTCGCCCGGCTGGTGGCGCGGCATACGCGTATCGGTGACGACGATGTGGTCGTCGAACTGGGTGCGGGCACAGGCGCGGTGACCAAGGCCTTGCTCGATGCCGGCATTCCCAAGGAGCGGCTCTTCGTCATCGAGATCGATGCCGATATGTGCACCTACCTACGCAAATGGTATCCGCAGGCGCAAGTGATCCACGGCGATGCTGGTGCGCTGGTCGACATCCTGCCGCGCAAACATCACGGCAAAGTGGCTACGGTGATCTCGGGCATTCCCATGATCACGCTGCCTGAGGACGTGCAGGCCCGCCTGATCCGCTCCTGGCTCGGTCAACTCAAGCCGGGTGGGCGGCTGCTCCAGTACACCTACTCGCTGATCTCGCCGATCCCGCAGAAGAAGTTCGGCCTCTCGGTCAGACGTGCCGGCATGACCTTCCTCAACTTGCCGCCTGCATCCGTCTTCAAGTACGAGAAGCTCTGACCGCCTAAGCGCCTCACGGGTGGGGATCGAGCGTGTAGAGATCCTGCGCCTCCCCTACTCCGCGCAGGGCGAAGCGGCCGACCGAGGCGAGCGGAGGGGCGTCCTTGCCCAGTGCCTCGACGAAGGATGAAGAGAGGAGCAGAGGCCGGTCGACCGACCGGCACATCGATCCGATGCGGCTGACCTCGTTGACCGCCGGGCCAACCACGGTGAAGTCGAGCCGGTCGACGCTGCCGACATTGCCGTAGAAAACGTCGCCGACATGCAAACCGAGATACATCTCGGTGACAGGCAGCAGACTCGCCGCACGGCGGCGGTTGAGCGCCGCGATGTTGCGGGCCGCCGCCGCAGCGTTGAGCGCCTGACAGCAGGCGCGGCTGCTGTTGTCGAAGTGAAAGAGCGCCAGCACGCCGTCGCCCATCAGCTTGAGCACGTCGCCGCCCTGCTCGTGGATGGCGCCGATGATCGTCTCGGCATAGTCGTTGAGCAGCGGGATGATCTGGTCGGGCGCTGCGGTGTCGGCGATCTTCGTATAGCCGCGCAAATCGCTGAACCAGAGCACCGCCTTGATGCGGTCCGGTACGCCGCGGGCGATCTGGCCACGCAGCACCCGCTGGCCGGCATCGCGTCCGAGATTGGTCTGGACCAGCGTTTCGGCGATGTAGGTCAGGGCCGCAGCCTTGAGGGATATCGCCAACGGTCGTATGGCGCGGCGCAGGAGAGCAATATCCTCGTCGCGGAAGCCCTGGGGCGCGTCCGTCGTCCAGGACGAGACGATGCCGTCCATGACCGCGATCCTGCTGTCGCTACCGAACGAGGTGGCGATGGCCATGTAGTCGGTGGCCCCTGCCTGGCGCAGTTCGGGAAAGATCGAGAACTCGCTTTCGCTCTCCGCCGTAAGACGGCGGCGCAGGAAGCTCTGCTGCGTCTTCAGCAGATGATAGAACGGACTGCGCCGCCAGGCCTCGGAGCGGTCGCCCTCGTCCGAGCCGGTACGGCCGTATTCCGTGAGCTTGGTGTCGTTGCTGCCGCGCTTCCAGACGACCGCGCGCCCCTCGTGCACCGGGTGCGGCGTGTCGATAGCGACGAAACCGCGCTGCACCGGCACGCCGCCGCCGATCAGCCGCTCGCAGAAGCCCACCACAAGATCGGTCTCGCTCCGGCCGGTCAAGCCGGCTTCGTTTAGCCAGGCCGCGAGATCGTTGTACTGGGTTTCGTTCATAAGTCCCGCGGGCTCAAGCCGCCAGTCTGTCGAGCTCCTTGACCAGCGCGTCGCCCATCTGCGTAGTCGACA
>VGEI01000320.1 GCA_016869415.1 Alphaproteobacteria bacterium | reverse complement strand
TTCGATGTGCGCAACGTCCCGGCCGGCGAGGTCATCTTCAAGGAAGGCTCCTTTGGCCTCCATATATTTCTGGTGGAAGAGGGACAGATCGAAATTTCCAAAACCTCGAAGTCCGGAAAGAAAAGGCTGCTGGGCATGGTCAACCACAGCGGCATCTTTGGCGAAATGGCCTTGGTCGATCAGTGCGGATTCTGACGATATCGGCCGGTCATTCTGGGCTGAAGCCGGCCACCTGTTCCGATTGAAGCCGGCCGGGGTGGTGATCGCCCGCTGGTCAGGTGTTGTTTGGCATCCCTGTGGTTGTCTGGTCAAGCCTTGGCATCGGCGGCGAGCTTCTTGCGCAGCGAGTCGCCCTTGAGCTTCGGGCGATGGGCGTTGTGGACGATGCGATCAAGGATCGCGTCGGCCAGGGTCGGCTCGCCGATGACGTCGTGCCAACGGTCGAGTGGGATCTGGCTGGTGATGATGGTGGCGCCGCGGCCGTAGCGCTCCTCGACGATCTCGAGCAGGTCGCGGCGCTGCTCGGGCCCGAACGGCTCCAGGCCCCAATCGTCGAGGATGAGCAGCTTCACTCTTCCGAGCCTCTTCATCAGGCGCGGGTAGCGGCCGTCGGCGCGAGCGAGCGCGAGGTCTGCGAAGAGCTTGGGGACGCGTTGGTAAAGGACGGAGCGGTTGTCGCGGCAGGCCTTGTTGGCGAGCGCGCAGGCGAGCCACGACTTGCCCACCCCGGTCGGGCCTTCGATGATGAGGTTGTGCGGCGCGTCGATCCAGTCGCCGGCGATGATCTTCTGGAACAGCGCGCGATCGAGGCCGCGCGGGGCGCGGTAGTCGATGTCCTCGATGACGGCGCGCTGGCGCAGGCGGGCATGGCGCAGCCTGGCGGTGAGGCGGCGGTTGGAGCGCTCGGTTGCCTCGCGTTCGAGCAGGAGGGCGAGCCACTCGGCGTGGCTGAGCTGGGCGGCGCCGGGATTGGCTTCGAGCTCGGCGAAGGCGCGGGCCATGCCGGCGAGGCCGAGGCTGGTCAACTGATCGACGGTGGGATGGATGAGCAAGGCAATTCTCCTCAGTGGTAGTAGCGGGAGCCGCGGATGTTGGGATGTTCGAGCGGCAGCTCGGGCGCCACGGCTTTGCGCGGCGGCTGGCGGTCGAGGCCGTTCGTGAGGATCGAGCTGATCGAGGCATGGGAGCGGGCGCCGATCTCGATCCCGCGCCGACAAGCGGCCTCGAGACGCGCCGTACCGTACTGGCGCGCCAACCTCAGAGGCAGGCGCGGAAGCCCTGCTCTGGATGCGGCCGGCTCTCCAGGATGATCGCCGTCAAGGCGGCGGTCTTGGGCCCGATCGACGCCGCTTCGCGGCCGATGCGCTCATGGGTCCAGCCGGCATGGCGGCGATGGGCGCTGGGCATGTGCTCAGGCAGCGTGGTGTGCCGGCCGCGGGGGCGGCCCGCATATGGGCGGCGACGCGCTCGCCCCTGTGGAACAACTCGACCGTGCGCTGGGTGATGCGGGCCTCGACCTCTTGGCGTAGCAGCCGATGCGGCACCGAGTAGTAATGGTCGTCGATGTCGACGTGATAGTCGAGCCCGACCCGGCGCAGCCGCCATTCGGCATAGACGTAGGGCTCGCTCGGCAATGGATTGAGCGCCGGCCGGTCCAGCTCCTCGAAGAGCTGCAGGCGGCTGACGCCCAGGCGCCGCATCGGCCGCGCGTTGAGATCGGCAAGCAAGGCCGCGATGGCGGCATTGAGCTCGGCCAGCGACAAGAAGCGCTCATTGCGCAAGCGCGCCAGGATCCAGCGCTCGACGATGAGCACGCCAACCTCGACCTTGGCCTTGTCTCGTGGCTTGCGCGGCCGGGCCGGCAGGATCGCCGTGCCGTAGTGGCTGGCGAAGTCCTGATAGGTCGGGTTGAGGCCGGGCTCGTACCAATTGGCCTTGAGCACGCCGACCTTGGGGTTGTCGGGCACGATCTGGCGTGGCACGCCGCCGAAGAAGGCGAGCGCCCCGGCATGCGCGCCGATCCAATCCGGCAGCGTCTGCGTCCAGGTGGCTTCCGCGTAGGTGTAGCTGGAGGCACCCATGACGGCGACGAAGATCTGCGCCGGGCGGACCTCGCCGGTCCGGCCGTCGGCCAGATCGACCATCTGCCCGGCATAGTCGGCGAACAGCCGCTCGCCGGCCGGATGCACCTGGCGCATGGTCGGCGACAGCCGGCTCTGCCATTCGCCGTAAAGCTCGCAGAAGCGCGAGTAGCCGTAGCCGTCGGGCGCCGCTGCCCGGTACTCCTGCCACAGCAGCATGAGCGTGACACCCGGCCGGCGCAGCTCGCGATGCAGGAGGCTGGGCCAGTCCGGTTCCGGCTTGCGCCGCAGACCCGGCGCCGCGCCGCCATGGACGAAAAGCAGCGCCTCCAGCGCCGTATCAGTCAGCTCCGCCGCCAGCGGCCAGGCCAGGCCGGCCGCCACCGCCCGGCCCAGATAGTCGCTCACCGTGCTGCGAGCCACGCGCGTGCTCCGGGCGATCGCCCGATCACTCAGGCCCTCGTGCTCCAGGCGCAAAATCTCCCGGACACAACGCATCCGCGCTCTCTCGGCTGGCATCGGCTCCCCCTCGGCTTGAAAGCGAGGAGCCTATGCGGCAACCAGCAATGGAGCGCCCGCCACCCCAGGGGGGGCCGACTTCAAATCGGAACCGGTGGCCGGAGTGGATCGGAACCCGTGGCCGGCTTCAAATCGGAATCACCGGCCGACTTCATTGCGCAATGGGTGGCCGCCTTGCGTCGGAATCAGCAGGCTCGACTTATGAAATCTGCGCCGCAGATCATGGCGGTCAGGCGTACGCATCCGCCGAAGACCGCGGCCGAAATTGTTGACAGGGCTCAGGCGGCCCGGGCGGCGGCGGGCGGCGGCTTTCGCCAGTTCCAAGGCAGGAGCTCGGCGAGGCGTTTGGCCGGATGGTCCTGCAGACGTGCCAGGACGTCAGCGAGCCAGGCACGCGGATCGACGGCGTTGAGCTTACAGGTTTCGATCATGGTGTAGATCGCCGCGGCGCGCTCGCCGCCGGCGTCGGAACCGGCGAAGGTCCAATTGTGGCGGCCGACCGCCACGCCGCGCAGCGCTCGTTCGGCGGCATTGTTTGACATGCAAAGCCGGCCATCGTCGAGATAGCGGGTCAGCGCCGGCCAACGCTTGAGGCTGTAGTCGATGGCGCGGGCCAGCTCGGTCTTGGCCGACAGCCGGGCGCGCTGTTCGCTCAGCCAGGTCTCCAATTCGCCGATCAACGGCCGGGCGCGTTCCCGGCGGACCGCCAGGCGGGTCTCGGCCGAGGCGCCATTGATGTCGCGCTCGATGGCGAACAGCGCGTCGATCCGGCGCACCGCCTCGACCGCGATCGGCGCCTGCTTCAGCCGGGCCAGTTCGTAGAACTTGCGCCGGCCATGGGCCCAGCAAGCCACCTCGGTGATCGGGCCGGGCTTGCGGCGGTCCTCGTAGAGCCGATTGAATCCAGCATAGGCGTCGGCCTGCATCGCCCCGGCATAGCCGGCGAGATGGCGTTCGGGATGCTCGCCGCCCCGGTCGGCCGAGTAGAAGAACGCGGCAGCCGGCGGGTCGCTGCCGCCAAACGGCCGATCGTCCCGGACATAGACCCATAATCGGCCGGTTCGCGTCTTGCCCTTGGCCAGGACCGGCACCGGCGTGTCGTCGGCATGAATGCGGCCGGCCGCCACGACATGGGCGCCGATCACCTCGATCAACGGCATCAACGTTGCCGCCGCGGCGCCCACCCAATCGGCCAGGGTGGATACATCGAGCTCGATGCCCTCGCGGGCATAGATCGCGCTTTGCCGGTGCAGCGGCAGGTGCGCGCCATATTTGGAGAACAGCACATGGGCGAGCAGCCCCGGACCGGCCCGACCGCGCGCGATCGGATGGGAGGGTGCCGGCGCCTGGCTGATCGACTCACAGCTCCGGCACGTGAACTTCTCCCGCACGTGCTCGATCACCTTCCAATGGCCGGGCACGTATTCCAGGCTCTCCATGACATCCTCGCCCAGCCGGCGCAGCGCCCCGCCGCAGCACGGGCACGCCGCAGGGCCAGGATGGACCACGCGCTCGCGCGCCAGATCGGCCGGCAAGGGCCGGCGCGCCGGCTTGCGCCGCGTAAATGATCGAACCGGGGTTGCCGCCGGCGCCGCAAGCTCGGCGCTGGTCTCTTGCGCCGCCGCCGTCTCTTCCAGATCGGCCAGTTGCAGCTCAAGCTGGTCGAGCAGCCGCGATCCACGCTCCGATGACGCGCCATAACGCTCGTGGCGTAACTTCGCGATCAGAAGCTTCAGCTTCTCGATCTCCAGAGCTCGAAGCTGCGTCTCGGCTCGGGCCTCGCGCGCTTGCGCTTCCGCCGCTTGCCGGCCCGCGCGCTCGGCCAATACCAGCGCCTTCAGCGTCTCGACATCTTCGGGCAGAGTCTCGGGCGCGGCGGACATGATCCGATTGAATCACAAAATCGGGGCCACGT
>VGEI01000319.1 GCA_016869415.1 Alphaproteobacteria bacterium | reverse complement strand
CGGCTTCGCGCACCTGATCCTGCCCAATGCGACCATCATCAACGCGCGGCGCCACCCACTCGACAGCATTCTCGGCGGCTACAAGCAACTGTTCGGCAAGGGCCAGAACTTCACGTACGACATGAGCGAACTGGTAATGTACTACCGCCAATACCACGAGATCATGCGCCATTGGCACGATGTGCTGCCGGGCAAGGTCCTGGACGTGCACTACGAAGAGACCGTCGGTGACCTCGAAAAGCAGGTGCGGCGCATCCTCGCGCACTGTGGCCTGCCATTCGAGGACGCCTGCCTGCGCTTCCATGAAACACAGCGCGCCGTGCGCACCGCCAGCTCGGAACAGGTCCGCCAGCCGCTATACACGCGCGCGCTGGGCACGTGGCGGCACTACGAGCGACACCTGCGACCGTGGCAGGAAGAACTCGAAGACAGCATCGCGGAGTTGCCCCAGAGCGTACGCGACGCCGGCCTGTAGTTGCGCGACCAGGTCTGCCGGGGGGAGATGCCTCGTCAGCCGAACGGCCAGACCTCGAGTCCGTGGATGGCGTTGCGGACGTCCATCGTCAGATTGACCGACAGCACGCGTTCGTTCTTCTCAAGATCGTAGATTGAAATGGTCGAGGGCGACGAACCCCCGGCGACCACGCAGTCGGACAGTACGGCGAGGCCGCGCGCGAATCCCTGCCGGGCGATGCGACTCTGGTCCATGTCGACACGCAGCAGCTGGTCCTGCGGGTAGCGCGGCACCGGCATGGCCCGATCCTCGCGCCCCTCACCTCGCCCCGCGTAGCGCAGAACATCCGCCTCCGTATCGTTAAACAGCACGCCGTCGCGAAAGGGACGAGCATTGTGGGTGCCCGGTGGCAGTTCCGCCGCCATGCGCACCTCACGACCATTGAAGATCAGCATGCCACCGCTCTTTAGGCCGGTGAGGTACATCCCGCCCTCGTCGCAGTAAACGTTGTTTAAATGCAGCGTGTTGAGCTGGAGCGGCCCGTCGTCCTTGCGCGGGTCGTACAGCGTGCCCCGGAAGCGGAACTGGTGCGGCTCCACGTGCAGCGCCCAACTAAACTCCTTCCGGTCGAGGTCGAACCCCAAGATGCTGTCGAATCCGGTGGACACCAGGAACAGCGTTCGCTCCCAGAGCGCGAGCTCGTGGCAATGCTTTAGGTATGTGTTGCGCCAAGAGCCGATCAGGCGGAAGTCGGGCGTGTAGGCGAATAGTTCGTCGCTGGCGGCGACATAGACGACGTCGCCATCGAACTCGATGCCGCGCAAGCCCCTGTCCCAGCCGCGGGCCTGCCAGTCGATGCTAGCCGTGTTCCAGTCGATGGTTTGGCGGATCTCCCGCTGTTCGAGGTCGACCAGATACACGCCGCCATGGCTCTCGCCCTGGTGGCTGCCACGCACCACCGACGTCGTGATCAGCTTCAACGCGAGCGCTCTTCAGCCGATAGCAGCCGTCACCACTTCTTGGTGAAGGAGAGGTAGACGCTGCGCGGACGCTGCAGGCCGCGGACGTAGCGGAAGCGCGGATCGCCGAACAGCGCGCCGCGGTCGGTACTGCTCTGCCAGTTCACACCCCGGTCGTCAAACAGGTTACGGACGATCAGTGATGCATCCCAGTCGTTCTCGCTCGTGAACCCAAACTGGAGGGTGCCTGACTTGTACTCAGGCAAGAGGAATTCGCGATCGTCGTCCTCGATGGCGGACAGGCTGTCCCAGGTCTTGCCCTGCCAGCTATACGAGAACCGCGTCCAGACGTCACCCGACCACGGCAGGAACTTCGAGAACATGTACTCGGTCGAGACCCAGAGCTTCTCCTTCGGCGAGACCGGCAGCATCGTGCCCTTGGCGATAAAGACATCGGTCGAGTTCAGCTCGAAGGTGTCCTCGGTGAACTCCGGGCTGGCGAGGAACGCGCTCCACTCGAACTTGAGCTGGGGCGTCGCCTTCCATGCGCCGGCGAACTCCGCACCTTTCTGCTCGGCCTCACCGCCGTTGATGTTGCCCTCAATCCAAAACGCACCGCCGTTGCGGCTGCTGGTGCTGGTGAAACGGACCTGGATGTCGTCCCAGCGCATCAGGAACAGCGACAGATTGAGCCGCAGCCGGTTGTCGAACCAGTCGCTCTTGATGCCGACCTCGAAGTTGCTGAGCTGGTCGGGCCCGTACACCAGCGGTACCTCGCCGGTCGCCGCCGCACGGGCCGAATTCTGCCCACCGAGCCGGAAGCCCTCACTGTAGAGGGCGTACACCATGACCTCCGGATTGAACTTGTAGGTGGTCGCAAACTTGAGCGACGTGTCGCTGTCCGAGCCCTCGTTAGTGAGACCGTTCGCGTCGGGGTCACTGCTTGCTGGCAGGCCGAGAGGAACGTTGTACTTGTCGAACTGTTCGCGGTCGAACTTGAACCAGCGCGCGCCGCCCGTGACATCCCACTTGTCCGTCAAGGAGTAGGTGACCTCGCCGAAGAACGCGAGCTGCTGTACCTTGTTCTCGTACTCGTTGAGGTAGTAGATCTGCGTGGGAGCCAGCGGGCATTTCGCGACCGGCGGCCGGAGCCTGCAGGCAAGCCTATTCGCCTCCGCCCACGCGGCCGTCTTCGTGAGGTCGCCTCCGATCATTGAGGCGCCATAGTTCCACCAGTCTTCGACGTCCTCGAAGAACGCGCCCGCCATCCATCGCAGCTTGCTCTGGCCGGATGAAGTCAGGCGCGCCTCATAGGCCCAGCGCTTCTGTTCCTGGGTATTGAACGTGATTGAGGCCAGTGTGCCGGTGTCGTAAAGGGCGTAGTAGGCGCCGGTACCGGCTGTGCGCCAGTGCGCGTAATTCGTGTTGTCGAACTCGTAGTCGACCTTGCGGTCAAGATGGCTGGCCGTTAGCGACAGCTCGGCGAAACCCAGGTCGCCGCGCAGAGTACCCGAGGCCGTGTACCACTTGTCATCGCGCCAGTCGTCGAAGAAGCGCGTGATCTTGTTGTCGCCGAGGAACGGGTCGGTGTCCCAGTGGCCTTCCGTCTTGCTGCGCTGGTAGATGCCGGTCAGCAGCGCGCTCCACTGCGGGTTGATCGTCCACAGGCCGGCGACGCGCCCGCCCGACTGCTCGTACGAATTCTGGTTGTTCCTCGCGATGTCGGCGTTCGTCGCGTTGCCGAACAGCGTGGGCCCAAGTACGTTGTCGACGAAGCCACCCTCCTTTGAGAGGAACCCGACTGCGCGCACGGCGAAGTTGTCAGACACGGGCAGGTTGGCCCAAGCGCTGAGGTCGTAGCTCTCCGATCCGCCCTGAGTATTGCCGAGCTCGCCGGCGACCTCGGCGGCGAAGCCATCGGTCTTGGGCTTGTTGGTGACGTAGGCCAGCGTGCCGGCCTGGGCGCTGGAGCCGAAAAGCGTGCCCTGGGGACCGGGCAGCAGTTCGACGCGCTCTATGTCGATGAGCCGCACGTCCACCTGCTGCGAGATGGACGTCATCGGCTGTTCGTCAAGGTAGACCGATACCTGACTGTCGATGCGGTACTGGCCTGTGCCGGTCGTGATGCCGCGGATGATGATGTTGTTCTGGCCGGGCCAGGGCGTGACGATGTTGAGGGAGGGCAGCGCCCCGGTGAGATCCGCCATGTTGTTGAGCGACTGCTGTTCGATGAACTCCGTCGACAGCGCGGTGACGCTCTGCGGCACTTCCTGCAGCTTGACCTCGCGACGCGTGGCGGTCACGACCACCTCTTCGAGGCCATCGGCCGATCTGCTGCCCTGTGCGAGCGTCACCGACGCCGGATACAGGGCGGCGGCAACCGCCACGGCGATGGGAGAACGGAACAGGGCGGCCATACGCCCGGAGTCCTTCGCTGCAGACTTGCCGCGCGCGGAACGCTTCTCACTCATCGCGACCCTCTTGACGAACCCTTGCGGCAGCCGCGCGAGCGACCGCCCCCCTGGGAGGTCGATGGTAGCACAACACCGGCGGCTTTGTCACCTGACAGCGACAAATCGGTGCCTGACCGCAATGCAACCTTGGCTAGGATACCGCCGGACCATCGACCGGAGAGTTGCCATGCGCCTAGCCTGCCCTCTGATGCGCCTGTCAGCGCTGTGCTTCCTGATGTTGCGCGCGGCGGACCCGGCGCTCGCCGGCGTCGTCGACGACTACGTGCGCGCGGAAATGCTGCGGAGCAAGGTGCCAGGCGTATCGATTCTTGTGCGGCGCGGTGGCGCGGGATGCGGCTGATCTAGCAACAAAACGAGGAGATCAAAAAATGACTCACTACCGGTACTTAACCAAAGCCCAGGGAGCTGCGTTCTGGCACCGCGAGCGTAACCCCATCGGGGTCGCCATCTCCGCACGGTATCGTCAGGCTGTTAAAGACGGAAAGAAAGTAACCGTCGAGTTACGCCCTGTGGCCGTCTACTCGGGCGGATTTTGAGTGCGCCGCTACCAAGCCATGCGAACCGTGACTCTCTACGCATACTTCGCACGCCTACTCGCGTGTCTGCATTGCGCCGAGAGCCGCAATGTCAGGATCGTCCTCAACAATGAGAAAGCGTGTGTT
>VGEI01000318.1 GCA_016869415.1 Alphaproteobacteria bacterium | reverse complement strand
GTGCCAAGAGCGAATACCCGACCATGGCAAAATCCCGCTGCTCGCGCCATGACGATCACCACAGCCGGCCGGGTCTGTCCGGCCCACCATGTGCGCTAGGCTCAACAAGGGCTTGCTGAAAATTATTTTAAGCTTAAAATAATTTTCGGCCCTCGGGACGGCAGGAAGGATGATTCGCGCTTGAAGATTGTCAGCATCGGCGGTGGACCGGCGGGGCTCTATCTCGCCCTGCTGATGAAGAAGGCCGACCCGCGGCATGACATTACCGTGCTCGAGCGCAATCGCGCCGACGATACCTTCGGCTTCGGCGTGGTGTTCTCCGATGCCACGCTGGCCGGCTTTGGCGACGCCGACCCCGAGACCAAGGGGGCGATCACCCGCAGTTTCGCCCACTGGAACGATATCGACGTGCACTACCGGGGCGAGGTGATCACCTCGGCCGGGCACGGGTTCTCGGGACTGTCGCGGCAGGTTCTGCTCAACATTCTGCAGAACCGGGCGCGCGATCTCGGAGTCCGGCTCGAATACCAGACGGACGTCACCGATATCGAGCCCTACCGCTCGGCCGATCTCGTGCTGGCGGCCGACGGAGTCAACTCCTTCATCCGTCAGAAATACGCCGAGCATTTCCAGCCGGAGATCGACTGGCGGCGCAACAGGTTCGTCTGGCTCGGCACGACGCGGCCGTTCCCCGCCTTCACTTTCTATTTCAAGGAAAGTGCTCACGGGCTGTTCCGCGTCCACGCCTATCAGTACGACCGGACTCATTCGACCTTCATCGTCGAATGCACCGAGGGGACGTGGGCGCGCGCACGCCTCGACCAAGCCGGCGAAGACGAAACCCTGGCCTATATGGAAGCGCTGTTCCGAGAAGAGCTCGACGGCCATCGACTGCTGAAGAACCGTTCGCTATGGCGCAGCTTCCCCACGATCCGAAACAAGCGCTGGTACCACGAGAACATCGTGCTGATGGGCGATGCGGTGCATACGGCGCATTTCTCGATCGGCTCGGGCACCAAGCTGGCGATGGAAGACGCAATCACGCTGGCCTCCTCCCTGCAGAAGCACAAGAAGGTGGGTGACGCGCTCGCCGCCTATGAGAGCGAGCGGCGTGCCGCGGTCGACAGCATCCAGCGTGCTGCCCAGGTCAGCCTCGAATGGTTCGAGGAGACCGAGCGCTATTTCGGCCGCGTCGATCCAATCCAATTCGCTTACTCGATGCTGACGCGCAGCTTGCGCATCCAGCACGCCAATCTGAAGCTGCGCGATCCCGAGTTCATCGCCCGCGTCGACCGTTGGTTCGCCGGCCGGGCGGCCAATCAGACCGGTGTCAATGTTCCGGCCGAGCCGCCGCCGCCGCCCATGTTCACGCCTTTCCGGCTGCGCGACATGGTGGTTCCGAACCGCGTCGTCGTCTCGCCGATGTGCCAGTACTCCTCCGAGGACGGCATGCCGAACGACTGGCATCTCGTGCATCTCGGCAGTCGCGCCGTCGGCGGGGCCGGGTTGATCATCACTGAGATGACCGATGTCAGCCGCGAGGGGCGCATCACGCCGGGTTGCGCTGGCATGTACAAGCCCGAGCATGTGGCGGGTTGGAAGCGCGTCGTCGACTTCATCCATGCCAACAGCCCCGCCAAGATCGGCATGCAGCTCGCCCATGCCGGACGCAAGGGATCGACGCGCCTGGCCTGGGACGGGATCGACGAGCCATTGCCGGATGGCAACTGGCCACTCCTTGCCGCCTCGGCGATTCCCTACCTGCCGCACTCGCAGGTGCCCAAAGCCATGGACCGGCGCGACATGGATCAGGTGCGCGACGATTTCGTGCGTGCCGCGCGCATGGCCGACGAGGCCGGCTTCGACATGATCGAGCTGCACCTCGCCCACGGCTATCTGCTGGCCAGCTTTCTTTCGCCGCTGACCAATATCCGCACCGATGCTTATGGCGGCACGCTGGAGAACCGCGCCAGGTATCCGCTGGAGGTCTTCGCCGCGGTGCGGGCCGCTTGGCCGGCGCGCAAGCCGATCTCCGTCCGGCTCTCGGCGACCGACTGGCTGCCGGACGGCTTCAGCCCGGCGGACGCCGTGGCCGTGGCACAGCGCCTCAAGGAAGCGGGTTGCGACATTCTCGACGTTTCGGCCGGGCAGACTGTTCCCCATGCCAAGCCGAAATACGGCAGGCTGTTCCAGACCCCCTTCGCCGACCGCGTTCGCCACGAGGCCGGCATGCCGACGATGACTGTCGGCAACATCTCGTCCTGGGCCGACGTAAACTCGATCCTTGCCGCCGGCCGGGCCGATCTCTGCGTCCTGGCCCGCGGCCACCTCTTCGATCCCTACTGGACACGCCATGCCGCCTACGAGCAGGGCTACGATCTCGCCTGGCCCAATCCCTACCTGTCGGCCCGCAGCTTCACGCCGCGCGACAGCCGCTAGCCGAAAATCCCGACAAGCGCGGCGACTAGCAGCGTGAGCAGCGCTGCACGCATGAAGAGCTCGCGTGACGTACCCTGGAAGAAGCGCGAGCCAGCCGCGACACCAAGGAGCAGCGGCGGCGTCAGGGCGGCCCAGCGCACCAGGGTCTCCGCCGTCACTAGCCCGGCGTAGAAAAAGAACGGTACGGCCACCAGCGTGATGAAGGCGAAGTAGATCACGAGATTGGCGCGGATACCGGCGATCTCCTTGTCGCCGGAGAGGTAGTAGAGGATCACCGGTGGGCCGCCGATGCCGGTCAGTCCGTTGGAGAAGCCGCTGATCGCGCCGATGGCGGCGCGGACCGGCAGGGAGCGCGGCCCGCTGTAACGCCAGCCCCACCACAGCGCGGCCACGAAGCTGGCGGTGATCAGACCCATGGCTTTCTTCACGATGTCGGGGTCGAGGATTCCCAGCATCATTCCGCCGACCGGAAGCAGCGGCAGGCAGCCTAGGAGCAAGCCGTTCATTTCCGGCCAGTCCGTTCGGCGGACGGCGTCGGGAACCATCTGCACCATCACACCGATCTCGAGGATGATCAGCAGCGGCACGGCAGCCTGCGGGCCGAAAAGGACCGCATAGAGCGGAGCGAGGAAAATTGGCGTGCCGAAGCCCGTGTAGCCGCGGATGGCGCCCCCGGCGAAGGCCAGCACGAAAGCCGCCAGCATCGCCGGCGTCAGGAGCGTGTCTAGGATCACGGCTGGCGCGGCGGTGAGCGTGAAGCCTCAAGCCGCGCCACGATTGCCCGGCGTTCGCCCTCCGGCAGGTCTGGCCAGGCGACGATCTCGCCTATGGTGCGCCCGCAACCGGCGCAAACCTGGGTCGCTGGATCGAGAAGGCAGACACCGATGCAGGGGCTAGTGGTCACAGTCGCCGGACGGATGGGGCCATTTCGCGCGGGGCTAGCCCGAAGGCGGCTGCGCGATCGGCGCGTTTGTCGGTCCGGGGCAAGTCTCGTCCCCCGAGCAGCAAGGCTCGGTATTGATCCGGCAATGCTCGCATTGCCCGTGGCCATGCACCCAGACAAGCCGTGTCGGTCGGTGACACCAAGTACAGACAGTCATGGGCGACTCGGGCATGCCGGCAATCTAGCGCAGCCGGCCGGCGCCGCGAAGCCGATGGGCGTTGTCCCATCGGCGCGGCGGCCCAGGCGGTACGCGGCGCGTGCCGTCCGCAGACGCGCGGAAATACACGGGTACTGTCGGCCGAAGCCAGGGTTCGCTACTCTTAAGGCAACGGACAATCGATAAGGGGAGAACGCCGATGCCTGCCGCCTTCCTCGTGTCACGTCTGCGCATCGCGGCGATCGCCGCCGCTTTCGGCCTTATCGGATCGACGGCTGCAGCCGAGCAGATCGTCGTCTCGAACTACGCCCAGACGACCAATGGCATGCCCTTCGCTGTGGCCATGGAGAAGGGCTTCTTCAAGGAGTTTGGTGCCGACGTCACGGGCATCCTGAGCTCGGACGGCGGCGGCACGACCATCCGCAACCTCCTCGGCGGGCGTCTGGCCTACGGCGAGGCCGCGGTCGGCGCCGTCGCCTCGGCGGTGCTGGGCGGGGCCGATCTCAAGATCATCAGCGGCAACGTGCACACGGTGGCGGAATTCGCCTGGCTGGTGATGCCGAATTCGCCGGTCAAATCGCTCAAGGACGTGAAAGGCAAGAAGCTCGGCTATACCAACCCGCGCTCCACCAGTCAGGCGTTGCAGGTCCTGATGCTGGAACGCCAGAACATGCAGCCCTCGGACGTGGAGCTGATCCGCACGGGCGGCTTCGGCGCCGGTCTGACGGCTTTGGAGCTCGGCGGTATCGACGTCATGGTCGTGGCCGACCCGTTGTGGACGCTCAATCCCGGCAAGTTCCGCATCGTCGCCGAGGCGACGGACGTGCTGCCGCCGCTCAGCAACGTGGTCGGCGTCACCACGAGCGAGGCAGCGCGCACTAAAGGCGACTTCATCCGCGGCGTGATCAAGGCCAGGCGCAAGGGCGTCGAGTACATGGTGGCGAACGTGGCGGAGTCCTCGCGCATCATCGCCAAAGCCTACAATCTCGATCCCGCTGACACCGAGAATGTGGTGAGCAATCTC
>VGEI01000317.1 GCA_016869415.1 Alphaproteobacteria bacterium | reverse complement strand
AGCATCGCCGAGGCCAAGAAGATCGCGGCAGCTGCCATGGATGAGGCGAACAAGTACAACTGAAACGTGGTGGTGGCCATTCTGGATGACGGTGGCAATCTCATGCACCTCGAACGCAAGGACAACACCCAGTTGGCCAGCATTGACATCGCTGTCAACAAGTCCAAGGGCGCATTGCTGTTCCGGCGCTCGACAAAAGTGATGGAGGACGTGATCTCCCAGCGGCCAGCCTTCCCGACCTTGAATCGCGAGGTGGCGATGATCGAAGGTGGCCTGCCGCTCATGTACAACAACGTCGTGGTCGGCTCCATTGGGGTCAGTGGCGTGGCCTCGTCGGACGACGGCAAGATCGCCGCTGCTGGCGTCGCGGCGCTCAAGTAGTACTGGGGATGGGCGCGCCGGCGGCGGGGTCGGGCCCCCGCCGCCGGTGTTCTTTTTTGTGCCGGCGAACACGGCTAGTATCCGGTCCGGTACAGACATCGAGGCAGGACGCGTATGCGCGAGATCGGCCATTTCATCGGCGGCAAGCTGGTTCCGGGCTCGTCCGGACGCAGCGGCAACGTTCACAATCCGGCGACGGGCGAGGTCAGCGCCAAGGTCGCCTTGGCCAGCGCCGCGGAGGTCCATAAGGCCGTCCAGGTGGCCGCCGAGGCTTTTCCGGGCTGGGCGGCGACGCCGCCGCTGCTGCGTGCCCGCATCCTGTTCAAGTTCAAGGCGTTGATCGAGGCCCACCACGACGAACTCGGCAAGATCATCACCTCCGAGCACGGTAAGATTTTCGAGGATGCTAAGGGTTCGGTAACGCGCGGGCTGGAGGTCGTGGAATTCGCCTGCGGTATTCCGCATCTGCTGCGCGGCGACTTCACCGAGAACGTCGGGCGTGGCATCGATTCCTGGTCGGTGCGCCAGCCGCTCGGCGTCTGCGCCGGCATCACGCCGTTCAACTTTCCGGCGATGGTGCCGATGTGGATGTTCCCTATGGCCATCGCCTGCGGCAACACCTTCATTCTCAAGCCATCGGAGAAGGATCCGTCGACGTCAATGCGCCTGGCCGAGCTGGCCAGGGAGGCCGGCCTGCCGGATGGCGTGCTCAATGTCGTCAACGGCGACAAGGAAGCCGTCGATGCCATTCTCAACGACCCGACGATCCAGGCGGTCAGTTTCGTCGGCTCGACTGCGGTCGGCGAATACATCTACCGGACCGGTTGCGCTAGCGGAAAGCGCGTGCAGGCGCTGTGCGGCGCCAAGAACCATATGATCGTCATGCCCGACGCCGACCTCGATATGGCGGCGGACGCGCTGATGGGCGCCGCCTACGGCTCGGCCGGCGAGCGCTGCATGGCCGTCTCGGTAGCGGTCACCGTCGGCAAGGCGGGTGACGCGCTGATGAAGAAGCTGGAGCCGAAGGTGCGCGCGCTCAAGGTTGGGCCGGGGCTGGACCCGGAATCGGAGATGGGCCCGCTGGTGACCAGGGAGCACTATGAGAAGGTCCGAGGCTACGTCGATCTTGGCGTCAAGGAAGGTGCGAAGCTCGTCGTCGACGGGCGCGACCTGAAGCTTCAAGGTTACGAAAAGGGGTACTTCCTCGGCGGCTGCCTGTTCGACGAGGTCAAGCCGTCGATGCGCATCTACAAGGAAGAGATCTTCGGGCCGGTGCTGTCGGTGGTGCGGGCGAACGATTTCGATTCAGCACTCCAGTTGGTCAACGACCACGAATACGGTAACGGCGCGGCGATCTTTACCCGCGATGGGGATGCGGCACGAGCCTTTGCCCAAGGTGTGAAGGCCGGCATGGTGGGCGTGAACGTGCCGATCCCCGTGCCGATGGCGTTTCATTCCTTCGGCGGCTGGAAGCGTTCGCTGTTCGGCGATCGCAACGCCTATGGTACGGAGGCGGTCGGCTTCTACACCAAGCTCAAGACGACGACGGCACGCTGGCCTACCGGTATCCGGGCCGGGGCCGAGTTCGTCATGCCGACGATGCGCTGAGCGAACGCCGCTTGCATGAGCGCCATCGGCGGGTTTCCTGGTGCGCTTGCCCTTGGCTGGTTCGTGGTCTGCTGGCTCGGCTACCAACTCTATGCCAACTGGCTGCGGCGCGACCAAAGCTTGATGGGCGCGACCGCTGCGCATCGCGTGCGCTGGATGGAGCAAATGGTGGCGCGTGATGTACGCATCCTCGATTCCACCCTGCTGCAGACTCAAGCGCAGAGCGTCTCGTTCTTCGCCTCGACCTCGATCCTGATCCTCGGAGGTCTGGTGGCGCTGCTCGGAGCGCGCGACGAGGCCCAGGCCATGGTGTCGGGCGTGCCTTTCGCCCAGAAGACCGACGCGCTGGGATGGGAGATCCGCATCGGCCTGCTGCTGGTGATCTTCATTTACGCCTTCTTCAAGTTCACCTGGTCGATGCGGCAATACAACTATCTGGCGCTGCTGATCGGTGCCACGCCGCCGGTAGGGCATCCCGACTGTAGCCAGTCGGCGAGCCGCGCCGCACGTATGAGTCACCTCGCGGTCGATCACTTCAACGACGGAATCAGGGCCTACTACTTCGGCCTTGCTGCCATCGGCTGGTTCATCCACCCTTGGGTCTTCGCGGCAGCCACGACCTGGGTCGTCCTCGTTTTGTGGCGGCGGGAGTTCAACTCTCGCACATTGGCGGCTCTCCGGGACTGACATGACGGGTTTCGACTTCGATCTCTTCACCATCGGCGCCGGCTCAGGCGGTGTCGCCGCCTCGAGGCGGGCGGCGGCGTATGGGGCGAAGGTCGCCATTGCCGAGGGCCGGCGTGTCGCCGGCACCTGTGTGTTGCGCGGCTGCGTGCCGAAGAAGCTCCTGGTCTATGGCGTGCACTTCGCCGATGAGATCGAGGACGCGGCTGGCTACGGCTGGACTATCGGCCCGTCGTCGCTCGATTGGGCGAAGCTGGTCGCAGCCAAGGATCGTGAGATCGACCGCCTGCACGGCATCTACGTCAAGATGCTCCAGGATTCCGGGGTGACGATCCTCGACGGTTGGGCGCAGATCGTGGGCCCGAACGAGGTGCGCATCGGCGAACGGACTATCCGGGCCCGGCATATCCTGATCGCCTCCGGCGGCCGACCGGAGAAGCCTGCCATTCGAGGTATCGAGAATACGATCTCGTCCGACGAGGCGTTGGACCTCAAAACGCTGCCGCGCCGCATGGTCATCGTCGGTGGTGGCTACATCGCCGTCGAGTTCGCGGGGATCTTTAATGCAGGTGGCGTCGAGGTTACGGAGCTGATTCGCGCGGATCGCATCTTACGCGGTTTCGACGGCGATATCCGTTCGCATCTGACGACCGAGATGAGCAAGCGAGGTGTCGCGATCCGCGCGGGTGTCCAGGTGGCGGCGATCGAGAAATCCGCCGCCGGTTATCGTCTGGCAACCGAGGCGGGCGAGATCATCGAGACTGATCTTGTCATGTACGCGACCGGCCGCGTGCCCAATACGGCCGGCATGGGGCTGGAGAGGGTAGGCGTCACGCTCAACAAGCGGGGCGCGATCGCGGTCGACGAGTGGCAGCAGACGACCGTGCCAAGCATCTTCGCGGTCGGCGACTGCACGGACCGCGTCAATCTGACGCCGGTTGCCATCGCCGAAGGCCGGGCCGTTGCCGAGACGTTGTTCAACCACAACCCGATCCGCATGGATCACCACAACGTGCCGAGCGCCGTGTTCAGCCAGCCGCCGGTCGGTTCGGTCGGCTTGTCGGAGGAGGCGGCGAACGCGATCGCACCGTGCGACGTCTATCGCGCCGTGTTCAGGCCGATGAAGCACACGCTCTCTGGCCGGGACGAGAAGACCATGATGAAGCTGGTGGTCGACCGGGCCAGCGGCACCGTGCTTGGCGCCCACATGGTGGGAACTGATGCACCGGAGATCGTCCAAGGCCTGGCAATCGGCGTGAAGGCGGGTCTGACCAAGGCGCAATGGGACCGCGCCGTGGCGATCCATCCGACGGCTGCCGAGGAGTTCGTCCTGATGCGCGAGCCGGTGAAGCAGTCGGCGGCGAAGGCGGCGGAGTGAGCGGCCGCAGTTCCATTCGCTAGGGTGCGGGAAACAGCGAGTCTGTGTAACCCAGCAGGCGGTAGGCGACGAGGCCCACCGCCTCCTTGAGTGGCACCGCCAGGCTGGAATAGCCGCGGTCGAAGGAAATGTTCCAGGAGGCGGGGGGCTCAGAGAAGTCGACGGCATAGGGCAGGACGGCAAATCCGCTCCGGCGGAACGTGCCGATCGTCCGTGGAACGTGAAACGCCGATGTAACGACAACCCAGGTCTCGTCTGGTCTTGGCGAAGCGATACGCCTGCTGAAGGCGGCATTTTCATGGGTGTTGCGTGACTGGCCTTCGAATTCGACGCGCGCGGGATCGAGGCCAATCGCCCGCAGCGCAATCGGCATTGCCTGCGCCTCAGTGGTCTGTTGATCGCGCAACTGACCGGAGCCACCGCTGAAGATCAATCGTGCTTCAGGATGGCGACGCGCGAGATCGGCGAACGCCAGCAGCCGGGAGGCGCCATGGCCAATCACAGGGCGTCCATGCGCAAGGGTCAGCTGCTGGTTGATC
>VGEI01000316.1 GCA_016869415.1 Alphaproteobacteria bacterium | reverse complement strand
CGGTCGCACCGAGGTAGAAGCTGCTCACATAAGACCAGCCGGCGACGGACATAGAGGCCCGGATTCCGTGCGGAATGGAATCGCACTCTGTCAAACGGTCCACTGGATGTTTGATCGCGGCGTCGTATCGTTGACCGATGACTACGGCCTGTTGGTCGACAAGGCCTATTTCACTGATGACGTTCAACGGCTCTTTCGTACAGAACTGAACGCTGCTGTACCTACCAGCAATGTGCTACGGCCACATCCGCAGTTTTTGAAATATCATCGGGATGTAGTTTGCGCGGGCCGTAAGCTCGTGCGCCCCTGACGAAGCGCCTCCCGCGCTTGTTTCACAAGCGCTGCTGCTCTCTGGTTCTAGGTCACTTCGCGACCAAGAACCTGCATCAGCTCCCCCCACTCCCGCTTCGACAGCCCGCTGCTCTCCTGCGTCACGCTCTCGCCCGCAAGCAGGCGCTTGATCACCTGCATCCCCGGGCCGGAGACGGCCACGCCGGTCATGCGGTAGTCGCGGAACGCCTCGAAGGCCAGCGGGCACCATTTCTCCACCAGCGCCGCGATCTGGTCGGCGTAGACGCGGATCTCGTACTGGGCGTGCGCGTCGGCGCGCAAGGAAAGGAAATGGAAGAGGTTGTTGAGGTCTATCTTCCAGTACCACTGGGTGTAGAAATTCGTCGGCACCACCATGCGGGCGAGCTCGCGCGCCAGGCCGTCGCGCTTGTCGTCGATGACGTTGCCCTGCTGGTCCTCGTTGAGCAGCCGCGTGTAGGCGCTGTAGGCCTCGGCGCTCAGATTCTCGATGGTCGAGAGCGCCTCCTCGGCGGCCGAGCCCTCCAGCGTGTCGCCCCGCCCCTGGCGGTTGCTCTTCGACTGTTTGGCCAGCTGCGACGGGACCGGCACGTAGAACTCGCGGTCGAGGATCGAATAGCGCGCCGAGTATTCGTTGACGTTGGCCGTGCGGTGGCGGATCCACTGGCGGGCGACGAAGATCGGCAGCTTGACGTGCAGCTTGATCTCGCACATCTCGAACGGTGTCGAGTGCCGGTGGCGCATCAGGTAGCGGATCAGGTTGCGGTCGTCGGAGACTTTCTTGGTGCCCTTGCCGTAGGACACCCGCGCCGCCTGGACGATGGCCCCGTCGTCGCCGAAATAATCCACCACCCGGACGAAGCCGTGATCGAGCACCGGCAGGGCCTGGAACAGCACATCTTCAAGAGCCTTCACCGTCGGCCGGCGGGTGGTGAAGCTCTCGCCGCGCTGGGCGTCGATCTCGGCCTGCTGGTCGGCAGTTACATTCTTGCGTCGCACGGTCTTGCCCGTTGAGGTGGCTGCATTTTTCCGGTCGCCGTCGGCCATCGAGTTTACTCCCGTACCATGCCCCGCGAGGGCCCCTCTTGGTAAAAACTAAGAAGGATGGGACCCCGAATCGGCACCCCGAAACCGGGCGGCGATTTTATCCCCCGCCGGCGCAGGCGTCGCGCGGAACATCCGCCGTTAAGCTTTGCCTTGCCGCTTGGCAAACCCAGGACAGGGGCGTACGCTTTCTTCGTTGCAGGGGCGTTTTCCAACGAGGAGAATTGCCGATGACGATGGAAGATCGTGTCGAAGCACTGAAGGCGCGTCACGCGCTGCTCGAAAAAGAAATCGACGACGAAGCCCACCGACCACTTCCCGACCAGATCCACGTCACCGAGCTCAAACGACAAAAACTGAAGATCAAGGAAGAGATCGCGCGCATATCGTGATCTAGGCGTTTCGCGTCAGCGAAAGCGCCATTCCGGCGCCTCGCGCGCCGGAGTATCGAACCGCCGTGACGGCGCTGCCTCTTCGGGGCCGCGCCGCTGCCACGGCGGTTTGTTTTTAAGAAGACCGGACCCGCACCCCAATTCCCTGGCGGCCCAGGCCGGCGGCGCAGCGCCCAGGCGGCAACGTCAGCTCGCGGCGAGCGCGGGCCTGGCGACCATGCGCTCGGCGGGGAAGAAGGCCGTGGCCGTGGTGCCCTTGCCCGGCGTCGAATCGATCTCCAGCCTGCCGCCGTGGCGCTCCATCAGCTTGCGCGAGATGGCGAGGCCGAGGCCGGTACCGTCGGTCTTGCGGGCGGTCGAGGCCGAGCCGCGGCTGAAGGGCTCGAACAGGGTGGGCAGCGAAGCAGGCTCGATGCCGATGCCCGTGTCCTTGACCGACAGCCGCGCCCCCTCGCCGTCCATGCCGATCTCGATGCCGGCCAAGCCGCCCGGCTCGGTGAACTTCACCGCGTTGGACAGGAGGTTGAGCGTCACCTGGGTCACCGCCCGGCGGTCGGCGCGCAGCCAGAGATCGAGCCCGAACTGCGGCGGCACCAGGATGACGCCACGCTCCTCGGCCTGGCCTCTCACCATCAGCAGGCAGGCGGAGACCGTGTCGGGCAGGGAGATGACCTCCTCGTGGAACTCGTACTTGCCCGATTCGATCTTTGACATGTCGAGGATGTCGGAGATCACCGCGAGCAGGTGCTCGCCCGAACGGCGGATGTCGCCGGCGTAGTCATGGTAGCGGGGCGAGGATTCGCCGAAGAGCCGGCGCTCGATCGATTCGGCGAAGCCGATGATGGCGTTGAGCGGCGTGCGCAGCTCGTGGCTCATATTGGCCAGGAACTCGGACTTGGCCCGGTTGGCGGTGTCGGCCTGCTGCTTGGCCTGCAGCAGCGCCGCCTCGCGCCGCTTGAGCTCGGTGATGTCGACATGCAGGCCGACCGTGCCGCCGTCGCTGGTGCGCCGTTCGGCGATGCGGATGACGCGCTGGCGGCTGATCATCTCGAAGGGCGCGCGTGCCTGGCGGTGCAGCTCCAGGCGCCGGCGCACGGCCTGCTCGACATCGCCGCCGGCCGCGTCCTGCTCGCCGGACTGGTAGGAGGCGCGGATGATGTCCTCGAACTTCATGCCGGGCTGGATGGCGGCCGCCGTCTGGGCGTGCATCTTGCGGTAGCGCTCGTTGCACAGCACCAGCCGGTCTTCGGCGTCGTAGAGCACGAAGCCGTCGGGCAGGAACTCGACCGCCGCCTGCAACCGCTCCTGCGCCAGCCTGACCCGCTCCTCGGCCTGATACTCGGCGGTGACGTCAGTGCCCGTGCCGCGATAGCCCTGGAAGCGGCCCTCGCCGTCGAACACCGGCACGCCGCTGACCCTGAGCCAGCGCACGGCGCCGTCATGGCGCTTGTAGGCGTAGACGAAGCCGCGGAAAGGCAGCCGGTCGCGAAGCATCTGCAGATGCGTCCTCCAGGCCGGGTCGTCGGCCTGCGCGCCGGTCGCCTCGAGCCGCGAGCGGCCGAGCAGATCCTGCGGGCGGATGCCGGTCGAGACGATCAGCCGGTCGGAGAGCCAGTGAATTTCAGGTCCGGCCCCATCTCCCACATCCAGTCGGAGGCGGATTCGACCACGTCGCGGAAACGCTGCTCGCTGGCGGCGAGCTGGCCGGTCAGCTGCTCCTGGCGCACGAAGGTGCGCGAGAGCAGGGCGAGCAGCGCCAGGAGGGTGGCGAGGCCGGCAAGTGCGCTGCCGCCAAAGATCACGGTCTGGCGGCGCCAGTGGGCGAGCGCCACGCTCTCGGCCATCGAGACGTAGAGCACCAGCGGATAGCGGCTGAGCGCCCGCAGGCTGCAGATGCGGTTGACCTGGCCCGGCGTGCCGGTCTGGCGGAAGGTGCCGTGCTCGCTGTAGGGCAGCACGCGGGTGAAGCCGGTCGAGCCGGCGAGCGAGCGGCCGACATATTCCTGAACGTGGGGATGGCGGGCGAGCACCACGCCGTCGCGCCGGATCAGGGTGATGGTGCTGCCCGGCCCGAGCTCGATCGACTTGTAAAGGTCGAGGAAGTACCCCGGCTCGAGCGTGGCGCCGACTACGCCGGCGAAGCTGCCGAAGGGGTCGTCGTAGCGGCGCGAGACCTGAAAGCCCGCCAACCCATCGATGCGGCCCATGACCGGCTCGCCGATATAGAGACTGCCCGAATAGCCGTCGCGATGCACGGCGAAATACTTGCGGTCGCTGATATCGAGCCGGGGTGGGGGCAGCTGGCGCGAATCGTGGAGCAGGTGCCCGGCATGGTCGGCAACGAACACCGCACGGATCTGCGGCATGCCGGTGAACTGGGCCTTGAGCATCTCGTGGAAGGCCTCGGGGCTCTCCCAGCGCCCGTCGCTCGCCGCCTGGCTGTCGAGGCCGCGCAGCTTGTCCACGGTCGCCTGCAGCAGCACGTCGACCGCCTCGACGGCGCGCAGCGTCTGCTCGGCCAGCACCAGGTTGAGCTTACCGACCTGGCGCTCGGCATCGTCGAGCGCCTCCTCGCGCAGATACCAGAGCGTGAAAGAGGTGAAGGCGATAATCGCCGCGGCCAAAACGGCGCCGAAGCCGGCGACTGCCTGGCTCGGCCGGATCTGCGCAATGCGCTGGCGCCAGCGCTGCGGCGCCGTGCTCGCAAGCGGCGGTGACAAGTCTTTCCCCGTTTCCTCGACGCGCGAACCAGGCCCGTTTCAGGCCTGATTCAAGGGGATGAAAGTAGCACTGGCACTGTTAACAAACATCAAATCGTCCGATACGGAACGAAAGCAGGTGGTAGCCC
>VGEI01000315.1 GCA_016869415.1 Alphaproteobacteria bacterium | reverse complement strand
CTGACGGCAAAGGAGATATCACGCACCGCCCGCAAGGTGCCGCTGGGCACCGGAATATCGACGCTCAGCCCCTCGACTGCCAGCAGCGCGTCGCTCACGCGCGGTTCTCGGGTGCGGTGAGGTCGCGGATGCCGTCGCCCACGAGGTTGATGGCCAGGACGAGCAGCGAGAGCGCCACACCGGGAATGGCGATCAGCCAGAAGGAAAAGAACATGTAGGCCTTTGCCTCGGAGATCATCAGCCCCCAGGAAGGCAGAGGTGGCTGCACGCCGAGGCCGAGGAACGACAGCGCCGCCTCAAGCAGGATGGCGCTGGCCATCTCCAGCGTCGCCACGACGATCAGGTGGTTCATGATGTTGGGCAGGATCTCGGCGAACAGGATGCGCGGCGTCGAGGCGCCAGCGGCCTCGGCGGCTGCGACGTAGTCGAGGGCGCGCACCTGCATGGTGGCGCCGCGGATGACCACGGCGAAGCGGTCCCACTTGAGCAGGCCAAGCACCAGGATGACCACGGTCAGCGAGCCGCCGAACAGCGCCACCACGGCGAGGGCCACCAGAACCACCGGCATCGACAGGCGGGTGGTGACGACGAAGGTCACAGCCATGTCGATCTTGCCGCCGAAATATCCGGCGCTGATGCCCAGCAGCAGGCCGATGACGCCGGAGATGGCCATCACGGCGAAGCCGATGAGCAGCGAGATCTGCGACCCGTAGATCAGGCGGCTCAGGTAGTCGCGGCCCAGCCCGTCGGTGCCCAGCGGGTAGGTCCATGTCCCCTTGTCGTGCCAGATCGGCGGGATCAGGCGGCGCGCCAGATCCTGGTCGTAAGGATCGTGTGGGGCAAGCAGCGGCGCAGCGAAAGCCATGAAGAAGATAACCGCCAGGATGCCGAGCCCGATCATCAGGCTGGCATGGCCGAAGACCCGGCGGCGCAGCAAGGCGCCGGGACCCGGCGTGAGTGCTGCGTCGAGGACTCCGGCCTCGGAGAGCGGAACGGTGGCCATCAGCGCACCCGGATGCGCGGGTCGAGCCAGCCGTTGAGCAGATCGGCCAGCAGGGTGAGGGCGATGTAGAGGACTGAGAGAAGCAGCACGATCGCCTGGGTCACCGGGAAATCGTTATGGCGGATGCTCTGCCAGGCGAGATAACCGAGCCCGTCGAGGGCGAACACCGTCTCGATGACGATCGAGCCGCCGAGCATGAAGCCGAGCTGCACGGCGGCCAGCGCCACCACGGGGATGATGGCGTTGCGCAGCGCATGCTTGAAGACGACCGAGGCGGGCGACAGGCCCTTGGCCCGCGCCGTGCGCACGAAATCGGCTGACAGCACCTCCATCATGCCGGCGCGCGTCAGGCGCATGAAGGCAGGGGCTGCGTAGTAGCCAAGCGCGATCGACGGCATGACGAAATGCGCCCAGGTGTCGCTGCCCGAGACCGGCAGCCAGCGGAGAGTCAGAGAGAAGAGCATGATCAGGACCAGCGCGAACCAGAAGGAGGGTAGCGCCTGCCCGATCACCGCGAAGAAAAGGGAGACCCGGTCGATCCAGGTGTTAGGGTAGACGGCCGCCAGCACGCCGAGCGGGATCGAGAGCAGAATGGCGAAGACCAGCGAGACGGCGCCCAGCACCAGCGTCACCGGCAACTTCGACAGCACGATGTCGGCGACGTCCTTCTTGTAGTAGAGAGACTGGCCGAGATCGCCGGTGAGCGTGCGGCCGAGCCAGTCGAAATACTGCACGACCAGCGGCCGGTCGAAACCGTAGGCGTGGCGGATGAACTCGATATCGGCGGCGGTCGCCGCCTCGCCGGCCACGGCCGCGGCCACGTCGCTCGAGGCGCGCAGCAGGGCGAAGCTGATCACCGATACGGCCAGCGCCACTAGCAGGGCGAGGCCGAGACGTTTGGCGGCGTAGGTCAGCACCGGGCGACTGTAGCGCCCGGCCGCGAGCCCGCCAATGGGGCTAGCTCCTCCCCGTCAGCGCGAAATCCAGAGGGCGCGAAGCCGCCCCCGGGCGCCCATGGCCGGCTTACTTCGGCAGGCGAGAGACTTCGTCGCTCCATTTTGCCAGGAGCCGCCGCCGCTCCGTCGCGGCGCCGTACTTGGCGAAATTGTAGTCGATCAGCTTCACGTCGAGCTTCGGTGCCTCGGCAGCGATGGGCGTGCCGCGGTTCGACTGCACGTGGAAGAACTTGGCTTGTGCCGCCGTGACCTGCGATTCCGGGGTGAGGGCCCAGTCATAGAAGGCCTTCGCGTTCTCCGGGTTCCGCGTACCCTTGATGATGCTGAGCGAGCCGACCTGGTAACCGGTCCCTTCGCACGGGGCGACCAGCTTCACGGGAGCACCTTCGGTCTGCACTGCGAGCATGTCGTCGAGGAAGGTGATGCCGATCAGCGTCTCACCCTGGCCGGTGGCCTTGGCTGCGGCGCCGCCGCCCTTGTTGTACTGGTTCACGTTGCGATGCAGCCTCTTCATATAGTCGAAGCCCGCATCCTCTCCCATGAGCTGCACAACAGTGGCGATCAGAGTGTATGCGGTACCTGATGAATTGGGATCAGAGGATTGCACTTCGTTCTTGAACCGCGGGTCGAGCAGGTCCGACCAGCAGCGCGGCTCGGCGCCGCCGAGCTTTTCCATCAGCCGGGTGTTGAAGCCGTAGCCGAGCGCGCCGGCAAAAAGCCCTACCGTATGATACCTGGACTGCTCGGCCTGTTTGACCGCCCACGGATGAAGCTGCGGCAACAGCGGAGAGCGATATTCGAGAAGCAGTCCTTCCTCCGCCGCTTGCAGATGGGAATCGCCGGTGCCTCCGAACCAGACGTCACCACGCGGGTTGGCGCTTTCGGCCTTCACCTGAGCGTAGATCTCACCCGCGCTCTTGCGCGTCATCTGGACCTTAGTACCGGTCTTGCGCTCGAAAGCGCCGATGGTGGCCCGGCACCATTCCTCCGGCACGCCGCAATAGAGGGTCAGAGTCCCCTGCGCCTGCGCGTCGCCTGGCAGGGCGGAGATGAGTCCCGCAAAGAGAATGCCGAGGCCGGTGAAGGAACGACGAACAACATCCATCATAGTCACTTCCCCCTGTTTGTCGTGAGCAGCACAGGTTTCCCTACGAATGTATCCTCCGGAGGCACCGGAGACAATCGCAAGATCTGCGTCGGTCCTTCGTCGTTACGAGGCGATGTCCGCCGGTCTACTTTGTCCCGACGCCGCCGCCGGCGACCATCTCGCGCATGGTCGTGAAATCCCTGGCTACCTTGTCGCGGAAGGCGGCTGCCGGCGACGCGAGGTTGGATCACGGTGCGACACCCCCCTTTTTCTGTGGCCCGTCACGTGTTCAACTGCCTCGCCCGACAAAGCGGTGGGCAGGGAGTGAGGGTGCGAGCGTGAGACTGTGCGAAAGGCCAATCCGGTCTCGACGGGTGAGTCTCGAAAATGAGATGCGCGCACCGTGAGCAAGCGCATCAACATCGACCGCAGCAAGCGGCTGAAGCACGAGCCGCGGACCGGTCATAACCGCTGGCATCCCGATATACCGGCGATCCTAGAGGTTGAGCCGGGCGAGGAGGTCGTGCTGGAAACGCGCGACGCGCGCGACGGGCAGATCAGGCTCGGCATGACCGTGGCGGACTTCGCGACCCATGACCAGAAATCTGCTCACCCGCTGACCGGTCCGGTCTTCATCAAGGGAACGAAGCCCGGCGACCTGCTGGAGATCGAGTATCTCGACATCGTGCCGGAGAACTACGGCTGGACGCGCTTCCACAAGCGTGCCGGCTTTCTGCGCGATATCTTCCCCGATCCATTCCTCGTCCACTGGACGATGAAGGATGGCTGGGCCACCTCGCGGGAGATCCCGGGAGTGCGCGTGCCCGAAGGCTCCTTCATGGGCACGGCCGGCCTTGCCCCGTCACATGCCCAGCTCGATGCCTGGACTAGGCGCGAGGCCGATCTCGTGCGGCGCGGCGGGGAGGTGCAGATGCCCGATGCGCTTGACGCAGTGCCCACCAGCGGTCCGGCCTCCACGCACGGGCTGCGCACCATGCCGCCGCGCGAGAACGGCGGCAATATCGACGCCAAGCAGCTGACCAAGGGCTCGCACCTGTTCATTCCGGTGGCCGTGCCGGGGGCGCTCTTTTCGGTGGGCGACGGGCATTTCGCCCAGGGCGACGGCGAGTGCTGCGTCACCGCCATCGAGATGGGCGCCACGGTGGCCGTGCGCTTCCACCTGCATCGCGGCGAGGCGGAGCGGCGCAAGCTGGTCTGGCCCTATTACAGCCATCCTGGCTATTTCGCCGATCCCGAATGGGCGGCCCCCAAGAACTTCATTGCCACCATGGGCATGCCGATCCGTGACGATGGCACGCAGGAAGGCGAGGAGAGTCTGAGCCTGGCGGCGCGCAACGCGCTCATCCAGATGATCCACCTGCTGCAGGAGCGCGGTTTCAGCCGCGAGCAGGCCTATGTCATCTGCAGCGTGGCGGTCGACCTGCGCATCAGCAACATCGTCGACCTGCCCAACATCACGGTCTCGGCCTTCCTGCCCCTGGCGATTTTCGGATAGGGGTGATCCTCGGTTAGCTATTTCGCGCCGAT
>VGEI01000314.1 GCA_016869415.1 Alphaproteobacteria bacterium | reverse complement strand
GGTGCCAACAGCCATCCGGCGTCACTGCCAGCGCCACAGGGCAAGTAATAGTCACGATCATGTTGAGCGATAAGTGTGCCAACAGCCATCCGGCGTCACTGCCAGCGCCACGGAGGACGCGGCGTTGAAGGAAGAGTGGGGCGCGGCGTAGTGCCAACAGCCATCCGGCGTCACTGCCAGCGCCACGAGGCACTCCAGCCGGATCTGCTCCGGGTTCATGGCAAGTGCCAACAGCCATCCGGCGTCACTGCCAGCGCCACCTAAGATCCGTACCGGCGAGGAATGGGTCGACAACACGTGCCAACAGCCATCCGGCGTCACTGCCAGCGCCACGATGATCCGCGATGGTCGCGCGCCTGGCCCGCGGCCCGTGTGCCAACAGCCATCCGGCGTCACTGCCAGCGCCACGGTGAGTCAATGACTGTGCTCTGCTGGAAACCCGTGGCGTGCCAACAGCCATCCGGCGTCACTGCCAGCGCCACAGCCCCGCTGCGACAACCATGATGGGCGCGCCGTCGTGCCAACAGCCATCCGGCGTCACTGCCAGCGCCACCTAGAGTAGGCGTGGCGTTTCGTCGCGCGGCGCGTGTGCCAACAGCCATCCGGCGTCACTGCCAGCGCCACTCGTCGCTCGAAAAATGCTTTCGATGCAATCATCGAGAGACCGGTTTTCGAGCGGCCCATGTCCTGGCGGCAAGCTGGCTTGGCCAACTGCAACTCCAACTGCCCACAAGCAAACGACTTCAACGGGTTGCCGGATTCGAGCGACCCCCGGGGAAAACCGAGCGCAAGACCGCTCGCGTGGCGGCGGCGGAAGTGGCGCGTATTCACGATCGCGAAACAGCGTGACGCCGAAAGGTTGTTCCAGCCGGTGACAGCGGTTACGGGCCGCAGCCGAGGCACTCCGACCAGCAGACGCCGACCCTGTAGATCGGCATCGAGACACTATCAGGCCGAACCACCCGCTCCAAGCCCCCGCTTGAGAGCTGCGATGGTCCTCGCGCGCACGATCCCCCAGAACGTCTTGGACGGATACCAGAGACCAGCCGGCAGCACCCCGCCTGACGGATCTCGGAAGAACACCTCGACGCGACCGCTCTCGATCTCCGCCTCTTCAGCCAGCGCAGCGATGTCTTCCTCCTCGTCGCCGCCGAACTTCACCTCTTCGCCCTCCGAACCAGATCGGGCGGCGCCTCGGGTCTTCAGTTGTTCCCAGCGGCACGACCCCGTGTCGTGCCCAGTCGGAACAAGCAGGCCGGTGCCGCCGATGGCGCCGGACAGCCTCTTGCCCATGGGGCGCGGCACCCAGATTGGTTGGCCGTTCCGGTCCCCGAGCGTGCATGGAAGGCGGAATGCCGTCGAGTGCCGCGTCCAGAAACGCCGTTGAAGGTTCTGGGCCGCGTTGATGTCCGCATCGATACGAACGAGATTTCCGCCGCCGTCCAGGCAGGCGAAGACCTCGCCGCCATCGCGAGGCACGAGGTCTCCTGCGCGGCACACCTCGAGGTCGATGCCTACCTGCTCGAGGTCAGCCCTAAGCCAAGCGTTGCCGAGATCGTCCCTGGTTAGGGCGCGGCAGCGGATGCCCGGGGCCTGCGTGCGAGCGTGGTAACGGCTCGAGAAGGCCGCCGACGTTTCGCAGATCTCTAGTCCGTGCAGCATTCCCTGCATGGCGACCTCGCCGGGAACAGCGCGGTGCGCCCAGCGCATCAACTGCGAGTTCTCTCGCCGCGGACGGTCGGTACGCATGCGATAGCGACTGAGATCCTCGAACAGGACCACGTCGCAGGGCGCGTGGCGCTGTAGCCAGTTGCCGGCCTTGTCGCGGACATATCCCATGCTGGCGCGAACGATCAGGTCGGCGCCCGTCTTCAGCCGGTCAGCCTTCAAGTTGTCGATGTGCTCGAGCAGGTGCGCGGCGAAGATGCCTCGCCCGGAACGGTCGAGGCGGCGGACTTCCCCCGACTGCCGGCCCAGCAAGCTCCATGACATCAGGGTACGGCGCACGTCGGTCAGGTGCTGAACCGCCCACATCGACTTGCCGGATCGCGTGAAGCTCTGCCTTTCGCGGCCGGCTTTGCGCCAATCGCGGATGGTGGGCGCGAGCCCTATGCGATACGCGCGCAGCAGCGAGCCGACGGCATTATCCCAGATCGGAAGGGGCGATTTCCGCTGGACCGCAAGAACGTCTACCGCAGCGGACTCGAACGCGAAGGTACTGGCATCGCCGAGGGTGGGGATGATCTCGTCCAGGACCGCGGACCGAACATCGACCTCGGCCCCGGCCAGACGCATCAAGCGTCGGTAGCGCGCGAAGCAACCCCGGATACGACGAAGCTGCTCCTCCTGAGAGCGCCGCCAGAGTTCGCCATCGCGACCGGGTTCCTCGCTCGGCAGTTGGAGGTGGAAGGATCGCTCATGGACGGCATGCATGGATGTGCCGTCGGCAAGGGGGACTTCGAAGCACATCGCGCTGGCCGAAGGGCGTGCTTGTTGCAAGACGAAAACGGAGCAGGCGCCGAAGGCGCGTATGCCCAGATCCACCGCCAGGACGCGCGCGCCCGCCCTGAGGGCGTCTTCCGCCTTGCTCTTTGATCCCGAGGCCGACAGGAAATGCAGCCTGAAGCGGGCGTGCTTCCTGTCCCATCCCGCAGGCATGTTTAGGTCGAGATCAAGGACGAGCTTGAGCCAAGCGGGGCCAATTGCACCGGCTTGGATTTCTTCCTCTCTGGCGCGCGTGAGATGTCTTCTGTCGAGCAGCAGATCCGCGCTGCCGACAGTCCCGGTGAACGTCTCGCCTCCGTCGTTCAAGAACTCGATCGACTGCTTCTTGTCGCGCATGGAGAGGCGCATGTCTCGCATCTGGCCAGATGGCGACAGCACGAAGCTCTCCTCGCGCTCGACGAGTTTTTCCGAGACATCCCGACCCAGCAGACTCAGCTTGGCGCGAGCGATCCCACGATCATCCACTGCGACCCTGTAGGGGCGCAGGTTCGTGTCCCCGATCGCGGCCCATTGAACTGCGCGGGGATGAAGACGCGCATCTGGCAGGGTCATCGTGGCCGTCTCGCGCGATCGATCGACCAGCGCCTGGATGGCATTGAGCGTGGCGACGCTGGTCACTACGTCCGCAGCACCCGACCAGAGGTCGTGCTGTGCGGGTTCCGCCAGCCAGAGGAAGACGTGAGGATCGCCGAACTTGCCCTTCTTCCTGGTCTGGTGTTCGGCCACGATGGTACGCAACGCGCCGGCATCCCGGGCCTTGGCCTTGCGCCATGCCTCTCGCAGATCAGCCCAGCCGCGTAGCTGGCGAGGGCGGAGCTGGTATTCGGCTTGCCCAAGCCCCAGGCGGCTGAGTTCCTGCGCGCGGGCCGTTTCGAAGACGCGGATCTTCTCGATCAGAGGGCCGATGTCGGACGTGATGTTCGCCGCTGCGTAGTCGTCGCGACGCTTGATACGCCTATCGCGGTCATCGGAAGCGCGCCGGCACCATGCTTCCCACGAAAGCAGATGGGAGACCGCCAGACGGAACGCCAGCCGGTCCCACGGCGTGACGCCGCCGCGCACCTGCTCGACCATGCGCTTCGGGAAGTATGGCTCGAAGAGCGGCAGAAGGTGGAGGGTCTGAAGGCGCGCAATCACCGCTTCCGGCCCCTGCGCCGACTTCTGTTGGAGTTCCTCCAGCTTCTCGCGAAACAGCTTGGGCCAGTCGGACTTGTTCTGACGTGCGGCGCGCAACCACTTCGCCGGGCTACCGGTGTCCTTTTGCCATTCTGCCGACGCAGCGGAGTCAAACCACGCGACAGCTGCATCGGCCGCGGCTGGGTCGTCTGGCGGCATGGCTACCCAGTTGGGCCTGGGGCGCCCAAGTTTGTCGGCCGCCGCGGCGAACCCCTTGCTGCCAGGAGTCGTCAGCGGACTGAGATAGGCATTGGCGTCTTGCGCCGACCCTTCTCCCGTCTCTTCCGGCAGGAGCTTCCGATAGAGATCGTTCACGGCGGCAAGCACGTCGTCGTCCGACCCGACGACCGTCGAGGCAGACCCTGCTCGGCGGAGGTTCTCGGCTTGCCTGGCGCGCGCGACCGAGAGGGCGAGGGCGCGAGCCTCTTCCGGCGTGACCTTGCTGGCCGGTTGATTGGAAGACGTCTGGCCCCGCTCGTACGGCTCTGCCCGCAATGCCAGCAACTGTTCCTCGTAGTATCGAGTCGCTGCGTTGACCTCCGAGTGCGTTACCCAGAGGGTCTGGCGCAGCGAAGCATGCGAGTCATCTCGCGGGATCAGCAGCTTCAGATTTATCGATCGAACAGGCATTGCCCATGACATTGCCCCAAGGGCGGAGGCGATTGGAATAGGCTCGAGTCGGCTCCAGCCTCGGCCTCCAGTATTCCGGCCAGGCCGCAGCACGAATTTCGATGCGGCGCCGTGCAGGGCTATCAGCCGGCAGCGTGTAGCCTGACCACGTTGTCGTGCGTCGTGGCCGCCGCCGCCAGCGCGATGATCCGCGCGGCGTCGGCCGTGGGACCCTTCTATGCACGACGCGGATAAGCCCAATCGTTCACCCAGACAGGGGTCGTTATTGGATGCGAAAGTGGGG
>VGEI01000313.1 GCA_016869415.1 Alphaproteobacteria bacterium | reverse complement strand
GCCAGGAATACTTGGGCGGCGAGGTTTTGGACCAGCAGCGTGCGCCCGAGGCCCAAGTTTGTCGCGGAACTCGGCCGGGTGGACAGTTCGCAGGATGACACGTCTCCCCAAATCCATTTGAACCGTCGAAGAGCCAATATATGCCGTCATGCGCCAGAAGCCCCCGTCCCTCGTCGTGTGAATGAAGACCGCCCGCCGGCCGTGGCGTCAACCGCGGCGCGGCTCGTATTTGGCCTCGGCTGCCGCGATCGCGTCGAGGCCGATCAGAGCGTTGAACTCGTCGAATGAGATCATGCGCTCGGCCGCGGTGCCATAGGTGCCGGTCGACTTGAGCTCCGAGTAGTAGTGCCGCAGCGCGTAGGAGACCGCGTAGAGCACGTCGGCCTGGAGGTAGAACCGGTAGCCGAGCTCGAGCAGCCGTTCGCGCGGCACCAGCGGCGACTTGCCCTTCCACACCCAGTTGTAGAGCAGCGGCCCGGGGATCAGCTTGGGCAGGCGCTCGACCTGGTCCATCGTCGTCGGTGCCTCAACGAAGATCACGTCGGCGCCCGCCTCGCGATAGGCATTGGCGCGGTCGACCGCGTCCTGGAAGCCGCCGACCGCGAGCGCGTCGGTGCGCGCGACGAGCAGGAAGTCGGCCGACTTCCGCGTGTCGACGAAGGCCTTCACCTTTGAGACGAAGTCCTCGATGGGAACGACGCGCTTGCCCTCCATGTGGCCGCATTTCTTGGGGAAGACCTGGTCCTCCATGTGGATGGCGCTCGCACCGGCCTTCTCCATCTCGAGCACCAGGCGCATGACGTTGAGGTAGTTGCCGTAGCCGTCGTCGCCGTCGGCGAGGATCGGTGTGTCGGTGACGGCGGCGACCTTGCGCACCATCTCGACCTGCTCCATCAGCGTGAGCAGGCCGACATCCGGGATGCCGAGCAGCGAACCCGAGGTGTTGTAGCCGCCAACGCTGATCCAATCGAACCTGAACTCGCCGGCGATTTTTGCGGCCAACGGGTTATGCACGCTGACGATCTGCGAGACAACGTCGCGCCGCGCGAGTTCCTGCTTTAGGCCCATGGAGTCCCCTCGAAGGTGTCGAGCAAGCGAAGATTGCCACTCCCCTCCTCGCGAAGCGAGGAAGGAGATGAGCATTGACATGTCGGGGAGGCCCGTGGGGAAATGACTCGGGGGAATGCGGGCAGGGGAGATCGTGCATGGGTCCGACAGGACCTTGGGGTATGACGGCGGTCTGGAGCATCCAGGTCCGCTCGCTCGGCTGAACGCCTGGATCGGCTCGGCGGAGATGGCGATCGCGAGTGCGGCGATGACCCTGCTGCTCGCGACCAACGGCTACGCGATCGCCGCGCGCTATCTCTTCAACCGGCATCCGGCCTGGATCATCGAGGTGACCGAGGCGCTGCTCGTGACCGTCGTGTTCGCCGGCGGCTCGTGGCTCTACTGCCAGCGCCGGCAGATCGCGATCACCATGCTCGTCGAACGGCTGGCGCCCGCCGGCATGGCGCGACGGGGGCTCGAGCTGCTCGGCGAACTCGTCGTGCTGGTCTTCGCCCTGGTGACGCTGTGGCAGGCGGCCGAGTATGCGACAGGCCAGACGATCCATCTCGACGGCGGGCTGAGCACGGGCAACCGACGCGATCGCCCGACATCGCTAGAAAGTCGCGCCGGAGCGGCGCAAAAAGGAGGGAGCGACGATGACCGTACGTAAGAACATGGCACTGGCGAAGTTGCGCGCCGGCAAGGCGGTGATCGGGCCGATGCTGAACTACGCCTCGCCCGACATCGCGGAGTGGGCGGCGCATCTCGGCTTCGACTATGTCTGGCTCGACTGGCAGCACGGCGAGTACACCGAGGTGCCGCTCAACAACGCGATCGCGCGCACGCGCTCGGGCACTGCGACGCCACTCGTGCGCGTAAAGGGCAATGAGCGCGGCACTATCAACCGCGTGCTTGACATGGGTGCGATGGGTGTAATCGTGCCGATGGTGGAGAACGCCGGGGAGGCGCGCGAAGCCGTCGATGCCGCCTTTTACCCGCCGCGCGGCCGGCGCTCGGCGGGCGGCGTGCGCTTGGGCATGCTCGCCGATGGCGGCGAGGACTATTGGTACAACGCCAATCCCGAGATCATGCTCGTCGTGATGGTCGAGAGCGAGGCCGCAATCGGCCGCGTGCGCGAGATCATGGCCGTTCCCGGGATTGATGTCGTGCTGATCGGTCCCGGCGACCTTATGATCGACGTCAAGGCACGCGGCGGCGACGCGGCGCGGCACGAGACCCTGGTGCTCGAGGTTGCCGCGGCGTCCAAGGCGACCGGTGTGGCCGCTGGCTATGTGTGCGTCACCGAAGCGATAGCCGCCAAGCGCATCGCCCAGGGATTCCGCTTCATCAACTACGGCCTCGACCATGGCATCATGATGGCCGGGCTGAAGGCGCTGAAGGCGGAGCACGAGAAACTGGCCTGGAAGTGAGGCCGATGGCCGCGTGACGAACTTGGCCAGCCCTGCGGAAGAGCACGACTACAACGTCGCTGCTAAACCACGAAATGGGTCACTATCTCACTTTGCACGAGAGGACTGGGCGGCGCTCGTGCTTGTGGCTCCATCATCGGCGTGCAATCGTTCGTTCATGAGCTGGCGCGAGGCCTGCTGAGGGGAGGGACGATGCAAGAAGCGAACCGATACAGCCGCGGCCCGTCGCGCCGAACGCTGCTTCGTATCGGTGCCGGCCTGCTCGCCGCACCGGCGATCATGCGCGTGGCCAAGGCGCAGACGCGCGGCGGCTTCGACTGGCAGCGCTTCCGGGGCCAATCGCTCGAGGTCTCGCTGACGCTCGGGCCGCGCGCCGATCTCCTGCGCCGGCATCAGAAGGAGTTCGAGGAGCTGACCGGCATCAAGGTCGGCTCGGAGTCGGTGCCCGAGCAGCAGCACCGTCAGCAGGTCGTCATCCAGTTCAATTCGGGCCGGCCGCAATTCGACGTCATCACGATCTCCTGGCATGTCCAGAAACGGCTGGTCGGCCGCTCGAAGTGGCTCGCCGACATGCACCCGCTGCTCAAGGACGCAGCGATCACGGCGCCTGATTACGACTTTCCCGATTTCGGCGCGGCGGGACTCAAATGGGCGACGCAGCCTGACGGCCGGCTTGACACGCTGCCGCTCGTCATCGACTACTGGATGATCTACTGGAATAAGGAGCTGTTCGCCGCCAAGGGGCTCGCCTATCCGCGCAACTTCGACGAGATCGTCGACGCGGCGGCGAAGCTCACGGACAAGTCGGCGAGCGTGTTCGGCTGGGTCTCGCGCGGGCTCAAGAACGCCAACGTGCCGGTGTGGACGAGCTTCCTGCTGGGCCACGACGTCGATCCGGTGCACCCGCAGACGATCAGGCTGCAGACCTCGACGCCCGAGGCGATCGCCAGCGGCGAGCTCTACAAGAAGCTCAACCGCGACTACGCGCCGCCGGGCACGATAGGCTTCAACTGGAACGAGGCGCAGACCTCGTTCGCGCTGGGCAAGATCGGGATGTGGCTCGACGGCATCGGATTCGCGCCGCCGCTGGAGGACCGCACCAAGTCGCGCGTCGTCGGCAAGGTCGGCTACGGCGTGATGCCGCCGGGTCCGAAGACGCGCCACGCCGCGACCTTCGGCTCCGGCATCGGTGTACCGGCCAACAGCCCCAAGAAGGAGGCCGCGTATCTCTATTGCCAGTGGGCGACCAGCAAGCTGATGCAGGCGCGCATGATGCAGACTGGCTCGGGCGCGCCGTGCCGCAGCTCGTCCTATGTCGACAAGGACGTGATCGCCAACCTGACGCTGCCGCGAGACTGGCTCGACTGCATGTCGCAGTCGCTCGGCATCGGCCGGCCGGGGCTGCCGGAGATCGTGCCGGTGTCCGAGTTCCGCGACGTCTATGGTGTCGCCCTCACCAACATGATCGGCGGCGGCGATCCCGCCGCCGAACTGCGCAAGGCCGACGAGGCGTTCGATCCGGTGCTGAAGAAGAGCGAGGCTTGAGGCGGGGAGGCGCACCCTTCTCGCGGCGCCGGATCCCGGTGACGGGAGCCGACCTCATCTGAGGCCCGAATGGCAAACCGGCGCAGTTTCGCGCCGGGCTGTCGCGAGGAATCGATTGTCTCCAGGCGGCCCGCCGTTACTCGCTAAGCTTGCGCGACGAGGACGTCGGTGAATGCGACTACAACGCCCTCATCGTCGCTCATCGCTAAGGCCATGTGCTCGAGGACGATAACCCGCAACGGCTGTCGATCACGTCCGGCAGGCTCTCTGTGAATCGGCTCCGAACCGGGCCCCCGGGAGAGTTCGGCGCAAGACGCTGAAGACACGAAGAAAAGTGATGATTGGGCGGGGTCCCGATCGGCGCCGACGGGAACCCCACCTTATCCACCAAATTCCCTTCTGGGGCAGGGCATTGAGTTGCCTTCCGGTGGGGGCCCAGTTCCAAGCCGATTTGGTCCTCCCCCTGAAAAGTGGTCCGCCCTGAACTATGTCTTTTGACAAGAAGGAGGACTGCAATGCCGAAGAAGAGGCACAAGCCTGAAGAGATCGTTTCGAAACTCCGACAAGCCGATGTCTTGATCTCACAGGGCCAGGATATCGCTGAT
>VGEI01000312.1 GCA_016869415.1 Alphaproteobacteria bacterium | reverse complement strand
GAAGCAGCTGGCCTTCACCGCCTTCGCTGCGGTGGCCGGCTTCGTCATCTCCATGGTGCTGGGCATCGCGGCCGGGGCGGCTATCACCGCCTCGAATGTCGTCGACCGCATGCTCTATCCCTGGCTGGTGATCTCGCACGCCATCCCCAAGGTGGTGGTGGCGCCGCTGTTCATCGTCTGGATCGGCTTCGGCCTGAAGAGCGAGATCATCTTCACTGTGGTCTTCTGCATCTTCCCCATCGTGGTCAACACGGTGACGGGCCTGCGCTCCGCCGATCTCGACCTGCTGGCGCTGGTGCGCTCGATGGGCGCCAACCGCTTCGAGACGCTGTGGAAGATCCGCATCCCCGGTGCGCTGCCCAGCATCTTCGCCGGCATCAAGATCTCGGCGACGCTGGCCCCCGTGGGCGCCGTGATCGGCGAGTTCGTCGCCTCGAATGCCGGCCTCGGCTACATGCTGCTGCAGGCGGTAGGCAGCCTGGAGACGCCACTCGCCTTCGCCGCCGTGATGGTCATCTCCGTATTCGGCATCGCCATCTGGTATCTCGCCGAGATGGTCGAGCGTTGGGTGATCCCCTGGCATGCCAGCCAGCGCGGGTCGATACTCGGGAACTAGGCAGAGCCAAGCAGGGAGGAAAACACAATGCGCGCGCACATCATCCGTATGACCGCCGCTCTCGGGCTGTTCGCCGCCGCCGGGGCAGCGCCCGCCCAGGCGCAAAAGGTGAGCCTGCTCCTCGACTGGGCGTGGATCCCCTATCACACGGTGTTCCTGATCGCCCAGGAGCGCGGCTTCTACAAGGACGCCGGGCTCGACGTGACCATCGAGCAGGGCCGCGGCTCGGCCACCACCACGGTCGTGGTCGGGCAGGGCACTTTCGATCTGGGCCATGTCAACATCACCAACGCCGCCCAGGCCATCGCCAAGGGCGTGCCGCTGAAGTCGGTGGCCGTCTATCAGCAGCGCACCGCCGCCTCGTTCATCGGCATCAAGGGCAAGGTGAACCTCAAGGACGCGGCCTCGCTCAAGACGCTGAAGATCGGCAGCACGCCGGGCGGCTCCGACGCGCTGAGCCTGGCGTTGTTCAGCAAGCTCAACAACATGCCGCAGTCGCAGCTCAACGTCGTCGGCCTCGACGGGGCCGCCAAGCGGGCCGCCCTGCTCAACGGCAATGTCGACGTGGTCAGTGGCGACAGCCACGCCTATTCGGCCATCGTGCGCGGGGCAGGCCATCAGCCGGAGATGCTGCTGCTCGCCGATCTCGGCGTGCCGCTGCTGGGATTCGGCTTCGTCACCAACGAGACCTACGCGCGCAGCAACGGGCCGACGATCAAGAAGTTCCTGGCAGCGAGCAAGAAAGGTTTCCAGGCCGGCGCCGAGGATCCGAAGAAGGCCTGCGAGTTCATGAAGACCAAGGTGCTGCTGACCGGCAGCATCGAGCAGTGCGTCGACTATTTCACGGGGCTGCTGGAGCTCTCGCAGAAGCCGAGCGACCCGAACTGGGGCCGTCAGAGCCTCGAGCAGTGGCAGAAGCTCGTCGCCACGCTGGAGAGCGTCAACGAGATCCAGCCCGGCAAGGCGCCGGAGGCGTTCTTCACCAACGACTTCGTGCCCTGAGGCCGAGGCGGGAGGACAGGGCTTAAAAACATGCCGTCCTACGACGCCGTCATCGTCGGCGGCGGGCATAACGGACTGGTCTGCGCCGGCTATCTGGCCGGTGCCGGCCTTTCCGTGTGCGTGGTCGAGCGTTCGCCGATCCTCGGCGGGCCGGCGGGCAAGCGCGAGTTCCTGCCCGGTTATTTCACCACCTACTCCAACTCGCCCGGCTCCTTCGAGCCCAAGATCGCGCAGGAGCTGGATCTCGCCCGCCACGGGCTGCATTTCCGGCCGCAGGACCCAACCCTCGTGCACCCTTTCGACGACGGACGGTTGTTCGTCGCCTGGCGCGACCGCCAGCGCACGGCGGCGCAGTTCGACCGCTTCGCGCCCGGCGAGGCGGCGCGTTACGACGCCTTCTTCCAGTATCTGCAAGGTTTCGCCGACAAGCTCGGCATCTCGCTGTTCCGGCCGCCGCCCGATCTGCAGACCCTGGTGCGCAACCTGACCTCGCCCGAGGATCAGGAGGCCTTCGCCCGGATCTTCTTCGGCAGCCTGCGCGATTTGTTCGAGCAGTTCGAGCTAAGCTGGGAGACGAAGTCGGTGCTCGGGCCGCTGGGCACCGTGGGCGGCATTCAGGCGCCGAGCACGCCCGGCACGCCGCTCAACTATCTGACGAGGCCGCTTTCGCTGGCCTCGATACAGGCGGATGGGGCGCACGACCCGCGCCGCCAGCCGCTGCGCGGCGCCACCGGGTTTCCGGTCGGCGGCTTCGGCGCCATCGTCGACTCGCTCGTCGCCTGTGCCCGCAGCCGCGGTGTCGTGCTGCGGCCGGCGACAGCGGTACGGCATATCCGCATCCGCAACGGCGTGGTCAAGGGCATTGTCGCCGGCAAAGGCGAGGAGATCGACGCCTCGATCGTCATCTCCGCCGTCAACCCGCGGCTCACCCTGCTGGAGCTCATCGGCGACGAGCCGGAATGGCACGAACTGCGCGCCAAGATGGCGCTCAAGCGCATGAAGGGCAAAGCCTGCAAGCTGGTGCTCGCACTCGAGGGCATGCCGCGCTGGGGGGCGGCGAAGAGCGACGAAGAGGCGCATGCGCTCGCCGGGGCGCAGTTCCGCATCGCGCCGACGCTCGACTATCTCGAGGAAGCCCACATGGACATGATGCTCGGGCGGCCTACGGTGAAGCCGGTGATCTGGGGGCTCTGCCCGTCGATGCACGCGCCGGAGCTCGCACCCCCGGGCAAGCACCTGCTGAGCCTCAACATCGGCAACGCGCCCTACGACCTGACCTCGTCCGACTGGCCGACAGAGCGCGACCGGCTGGCCAAGGCCTGCATCAAGTCGCTGACGCAATGGATGCCCGGGCTGCCGGACCTGATCAGCGACTACCGCTGTGTCGATCCGCACCAGATCGAGGAGGAGCTGGGCCTCTACGGCGCCAACATCACCCACGGCGACAACCAGCCCTGGAACCAGTTCTGGATGCGCCCGCTGCCGGGCCTGCATCGCTACCGCACGCCGACGCATGGGCTCTATCTCAGCGATGTCGGCACTTGGCCGGGGAACTACGTTTCCGGCATTCCCGGCCACAACACCGGCCAGGCCGTGCTGGAGGATCTGCGCGAGCGCCGCATCGCGCTTGCCGGCACCAAGACCTCAGTCAGTGTTCAATAGTCGGTCCGTAGAGGGAGTCACGCGCATGGAGTTCCTGGTCAACATCCGGTTCAACTGGCCGCACGACATCAGCGAGGAGGTGCGCAAGGATCTGCGCGAGAAAGAGATCAAGATGGCCGGCGAGCTGGCGAAGAAGGGCCATCTCGTACGCATGTGGCGGGTCGTCGGGCGGCGCGAGAACTGGGGCCTGTGGCGGGCCAAGGACGCGACCGAGATGCACGCCATCCTCTCCAGCCTGCCGATCTGGCCCTACATGGAGATCCAGACCATGGCGCTCGCCGTCCACCCGGTCGATCCCTCGCCGCCGCCGGCGGGCTGAGAGCGGGGAGGAGCAGACCTTGGCCACCGTCTTCGACGTCGCGCAGCGCGCCGGGGTTTCGGCGACCACCGTGTCGCGCGTGCTGCTCGGCCGTAACATCGTCACCCCGGAAAAGCGGGCGCGCGTGCTCGAGGCGGCGAAGGCGCTCGGCTACCAGCCGAACCCCATGGCCCAGGGCCTGCGCATGGGGCGCGGGCACTCGGTGGCGCTGCTGGTCGGCGACATCGAGCAGAACATCTATTCGGCGCTGACCAAGCACGTACAGGCCGCCTTCGAAGCCAGCGGCTTCGAACTGCTGCTCTTCAACCTCGGTCACAGCCAGGACCGGCTGCGCGGCCTGCTGGAGCGCGCCGTGGCGCTGCGCCTGCGCGGCATCTGCATCGCCTCGGGCGACGTGATCCCGGCGCGCGAGTTCAAGCCGCTGATGCATGGCCTGGCGGAAAGGCACATCCCGGTCATCGGTCTGCACCAGCGGCTCGACGGCCTCGGCGTCCCCTCGGTGGCGCATGACGACGGGGCGGGGACGTTCCGCGCGATACAGCACCTGATCCGCAGCGGCCGCACGCCGGTTGCCTATCTCGGCCGCATCAAGTACTCGGCCACGGGCCGCGAGCGCTTCCGCGGCTACCAGGCGGCGCTGGCCGAGGCGGGGATCGCCGAGGATCCCGCGCTGGTCTGGGAGTCGCAGCAGCGCTACCGCTACGAGGCCGGCTATGAGGAGATGAGCCGGGCGCTCGACCGCGGCATCGCGGTGCGCGCCGTCTTCGGAGCGAGCGATGAGCTGGCCCTGGGGGCCATGGCCGCGGCACTCGACCGCGGCTTGCGCGTGCCCGAGGACATCGCCTTCGTCGGCTTCGGCGGTATCGGCTGGGGGCAGCATGTGCGGCCGTCGCTGACCACCATCGCCGGCGACTGGCCCGAATTCGGCAAGCGGGTGAGCGAGATCTTCCTGGCGCTGGACGAAGGCAAGCCGGTGCCCAGACGCTCGGTCATCGAGACCCGGTTCATCGAACGCCAGTCGACGGGCGGTTAGCCCCTGCTATCCCT
>VGEI01000311.1 GCA_016869415.1 Alphaproteobacteria bacterium | reverse complement strand
GGTGAAGGTGACCGAGCGGCCGTCGGGCGAGCCGTGCCAAGCCGTCGCCAGCCGTGGAGCGAGCCCGTTGCCTTCGTAGGTCTGCTCGGCGAGCGGCTCGATCACCTTGCTGGCGACGTAGAACACACCGTTCGAGGCCACGATCGCCGGATTGAGATTGCGCGGCTCGGTATCCGCGGCGACGATCAGCGTGCCGCCGCGGCGCGGCGCAGCTTGCGCCCAGACCGCTCCCGGCAAGCTCGCGGCAGTGCCACTGCCCAGCAGGCCCGCCAGGACGCTGCGGCGCGAGGGTCTCGACTTCATGGTAGCGGCCCCTATGTTGTGAAGGGTCTAATTGCGGGTTTTCTAGCACGCAGCGCGGCAGCGCGGCCAGCGAGGGTCCTCAGTACGGATTGGCGATCGGCAGCTCTTGGGCGGGGAACAGGGTGATCACCTGGCAGCCCTTGTCGGTGACCACGACCTCCTCCTCGATGCGCGCGGCCGAGATGCCGTCCTTGGCCGGGCAGTAAGTCTCCAACGCGAAGACCATGCCGGCTTTGATCTCCATCGGATCGTCCATCGAGTTGAGCCGGCTGATGATCGGCCGCTCGTGCAGACCCAGGCCGAGCCCGTGCCCGAACTCGAGGCCGAAGGCCTCCATCTCGCTGGTGAAGCCGATCTTGTCGGCGGTCGGCCAGCAATCGGCGACTTGGTCGGAACGTACGCCCGGCTTGATCATGGCGATGGCCACGTCGATCCATTCGCGCGCCCGCTTGTAGGCGTCCTTCTGCACCTCGGTCGCCCGGCCGACGTTGAAGGTCCGGTAGTAGCAGGTGCGGTAGCCCATGTAGGACTGGATGATGTCAAAGAAGGCCTGATCGCCGGGCCGCAGCAGGCGGTCGGTGAAGTTATGGGGGTGAGGAGAGCAGCGCTCGCCGGAGATGGCGTTGATCGCCTCGACGCAGTCGGAGCCCTTCTCGTAGAGATCGTGGTTGGCCAGGGCCACGATCTGGCTCTCCTTCACGCCGGGCTTCAGCGCCTCGTACATCTTTTGATAGGTGCCGTCGACCATCGCCGCCGACATGTTGAGCAGCGTGAGCTCGTCGCGGCTCTTGATCTCGCGCGCATCGAGCATGACCTGCTGGCCGTCGCGGATCTCGATACCGAGCTTCTGCAGCTCGAAGAGCATCGGCAGCTCGACCATGTCGATGCCCAAAGGCATGTCGGCGACACCCTCCTCGACCAGGACCGCCTTGATCTCCTCAGCGGCGCGGCGGAACAGGCCCATCTTCGGATGGACCGCGCCGCGCAGGCCGAGCAGTCCGGCGCGGCAGTGGTCCGGCTTGAGCCAGGGCGCATAGAGCCGGTGATGCTTGGCCGCCGAGCCGAAATCCCAGACATAGGGATCGCCGTTGCCGGTCATCAGGCAGTAGCGCGTCAGCTTGTCGCGTGCCCATTCGCCGATCACCGTCGAGGAAATGTAGCGGATGTTATGCTGGTCGAAGGTCAGGATGGCACCGAGCCCCGACCCGGCCAGGGCCTTGCGCGTCCGGCCGAGCCGGTAGTTGTGCAGGCGGCGGAAATCGACCCGCTCCTCGAAATCGACCGACATCATGCCGAAATTCATCAGCGGCCGGCTCCAGTCATGCCGCGGGTCGATGTCTTCGGGCTTTACGATCGTCGGCTCGGGACGCTTTGCCATAGTCTGTTCGGCTCCTGCTGTTCGTGCTATTCGGCGGCGTTGCGGTCCGTGAGGCGCGGGCTCTGCTTCGCCCAGTAGTCGGACGAGGCCTTGCTCTTCTCCAGCGCCTCGGTGCTTTCGAAGCCCGGCGCCATCGAGGCCACAGTGCCGGCCAGCACTTTATGATGCTCGATGTTGAGGGTGCGCAGCCAGCGCTGCTGGCCCATGGTCAAGGCGATGAAGTAGCCGAGCTCGACCAGCTCGGGTTCGCTGAACTGGCTGTGCAGGCGCTCCCACAGCGCATCCTCGGCCGGCAGATCCCAGACGATGGCCTCGGCATAGGCGAGTGCGGCCTTCTGCCGCGCATCGAAGCGCGTCGACTTCTCGAAGTTCAGCAGATCCTTGTAGTCCTCTTCCACCAGCCCGGCGTTCTTCGACTTCTCCGAACGCTGGTTGCCGCAATATTCGCACTTCACCGACTGCGAAACGTAGACCCGGCACAGCTCCTTGATGCTGTGGTCGCAGACTCCCTTGTGGAAGACCTCGCGCCAGGAATTGGCGAACGACCAGAACACCGCCGGCACATGGGCGCGCACGGCCTGGCTTTCCGGCCGCGGGGTGCCCTCGCGCCGGCAGCGGTCGAGCTCAGCCAGCATGGCGGGATCGCTGATGGTGGCCGGATCGACGTAGCTGATGCGCTGCTTGGCCATGGCGTCCCTCCGGACTCAAATCTTACGTGCAAACGATTGCAGCAATTGTGCCCCAGCTTCCCGCAACGATCAACCGGCCCGGGCTCACTGTGCTTCCTGCAGGATGGCAATGTACTCCTGAACGTTCAGCGGGCGCGGATTGGTAGGGTGGCAATGATCGAGCATGGCCTGTTCCGCCACGCTCCCGAACTCGGCCGGCCTGACGCCGAGCGCGCCAAGACCGTTGGGAATGCCGAGGCGCGTGTTGAGCTCAGCGAACCAGGCCGGGATGTCGGCGCCGTCGGCGAGTCCGAGGGCGCGGCGTAGCCTGGCCAGTTTCTGCGGGCCGATGGCCGCCGCGTTGGCGCGCATCACGGCCGGCATGAGGATGGCGTTGAGCGTGCCGTGATGGAGCGTGCGGCTCGGCAGGGCGCCCAGTGCGTGCGAGAGCGAGTGGACGGCGCCGAGCCCCTTCTGGAAGGCCATGGCGCCCTCCATGGCCGCAGCCATCATCTGCCAGCGCGCCTCGCGATCATGGCCGTTGGCCACGGCGCGCGGCAGGTGCTCAACGATGCGCTCGACACCGTCGAGGGCGATGGCCTCAGCCGGCGGGTTGATCAGCGGCGAGCAGAAGGTCTCGACACAATGGGCGAGCGCGTCGAGACCGGTGGCGGCGGTCAGGCTGCGCGGCAGATCGAGCGTCAGCTCGGGGTCGCAGATCGCCACTTTCGGGAAGAGATACGGACTGACCACGCCGAGCTTACGGCCGTCTTTCATGATGATGACCGCACCGCGCCCGACCTCGCTGCCGGTACCCGCCGTAGTCGGAATGGCGATGACCGGGACCACGTTCGCCTTGATGCGGTCGGCGCCCTTGTTCGCCGCTGCGTACCGGCCGAGCGGTGCAGGATGCGTCACCAGCACCGCGGCCCCTTTGGCCAGGTCCATCGACGAGCCGCCGCCGAAGCCGATAAAGCCGTCGCAGCCTTCCTGGCCGAAGAGCCGTGCCGCTTCTTCGCAAGCCGCTTCGGTCGGGTTGGCCGGCGTACCGTCATAAACCGGCGCTGCGGGCACTACCGCCTTGATCCTGTCGACCAAGCCGCTCGCCACCAGACCGCGATCGGTGACGATCAGCGGCCTCTTGATGCCGAGGCGCGCCAGCTCGTCGGGTAGAAGCGCCAGAGCGCCGTAGCCCAGTTTCACCGTGGTCAGGTAGGAGATGGTCGAGATCATGCGGCGGTATGCTCCCCGGGTCGCCGCCCGGTATAGCCCGCACGGCCGGGCGACGATAGAGTCCAACGTATGACCACGGAGGCCGCCCTCTCCGTCCCCGATGTGCGTGCGCTGCTGGATCGGCACGGCGCTTCGCTGCTGAGTCTCGCGGCCGGCAGCATTCGGCACACGCTGGCGACCGGCCAGCCGCTGACCGCCGATCCAGCGACGCAGCCGCCGGAATTGGCGACACCGGGTGCGAGCTTCGTCACCCTGCGCCGCAGGGACGGGAGCTTGCGCGGCTGCATCGGCTCGTCGCGCGCCTGGCGGCCGCTGGTCGTCGACGTCGCTGGCAACGCCGCCGGCGCCGCCTTCGAGGATCCGCGCTTCCCGCCGCTCAGGACCGAGGAACTCGACGGGCTGTGGCTGTCGATCTCGGTGCTCACCGCACCCGAGGCGGTACCGGCGGCGTCTGAGGCCGAGCTGCTGGCCAAGATCCGCCCCGGCCAGGACGGGCTCGTGCTCTCCGAGGGCACACGCGCCGGCGTGCTGCTGCCGCAGGTCTGGGAGGCGATCCCCTCGCCGGCAGACTTCCTTGCCGCGATCAAGGAGAAGGCCGGCCTCGCCCGCGACCACTGGTCACCGGCCGTGCGCGTGCTGCGTTTCGAATCCGTCACCATCGAGCATTCCAACCTGTTCTCACCCTAGAGCGGAAAGGAGGCTGTCATGCCGCTCCAGTTCCCCGATGCCAAACGCGACTGGGACGCCGCCCAGAAGGCCGTCAGCTTCACCGGCAGCGACAACGGCAAGCCGGTGCGCTGCCTGATCACGCTCGACGCGCTGACCGCGCATTTCGGCGCCCCGCGCAATGCCGACGGCGACCAGGCGATCCGCGCCTTCGACCGCTGCCGGCCGGTGATCGAGGAGCAGGCCCTGGCCAAGCACGCCCGAAGGCGCCTCGAGCCGAGCGGCGAGGTGAAACTCGGCCCACGCGATTTCTGAGCGCTCATCCACAGGGGATATAGTAGACATTCTGGACATTTCAAGACATAGCGTCTCATGAAAAAGCGGCCCGAATCAACGGGCC
>VGEI01000310.1 GCA_016869415.1 Alphaproteobacteria bacterium | reverse complement strand
CCGTTCCGCAACGGTCGGCTCAAGCCCTTGAAATGGCGGCAATCCGGCTTGTCCGCCGTCCTAAAGAATGAAGCTCACCGAGCCGAGCGAGCCGAGCTCGAGCGCGTCAAGCAGCGCCTCGCGCCTAATGATGCGCAGGCCGCCCGGAGTGAGCCGCAGCCGGTAGCGGTACTGGCCGACATACTCGCGCAGCCGCTCGCCGCGCCGGAAGTGGTGGACGGCGAAATTGGCCTCGACGGCGAGCTCGTCGCCGTCCTGCCCGACGATCCGCACATTGGCGATCAGCCGCCTGGTGCGCGAGCGCGGCTGCTCGGCATGAGCGGCGCGGTCCTGCAGTCGGGCGACGCGGGCCCGGATACGGTGGATGTCGTCGGCAATCAGGAACAGGGTCTCGGCCGGGTCGCCGCCGCGCTGCTCGTTCGAAGGCACGTGGTAGCGCGCGTCGTCGCTGAGCAGGGCCAGCCAGCCCTCCAGGTCCCAGGCATCGAGCAGGGCAGCCTCGGCGTAGAGGAACTCCTCGACTTCGGCGCGGGAGATGGTGCGGCTCATGCGCCGGGCCTGGCGCCACGCATCAGCCGGTCCCATTGCAGCCAGAAGGCCCGCAGGTGGCGCTCGTCGGTGTTGAGCTGCTCGCCCTCCTTGGCCATGCCGCGCGACATCACCGACCAGGGGACCTCGCGATGTGTGGCGCCGATCCCGGCCTGCACGGCCTCGAGCGCCTCGACGTCGTCGGGCGTGGCGAAGCCGCCGGGTCCGTAGAAAGTGAGGAAAGAGTCGAGGCGTATGGCCCGCGCCGCCGCCGTCTCGTCGACCGGGCCCAGCGCCCAGGCGCGGACCTGCATGCGGTCGGCGCTCAGCGGGAAGAAAGTGCGCACGGTGACCGAGGAGCCGTCGTTGATCACAAGATTGGGGAAGACCACGAGATTGCGGTTGGTGTCGGCGACCCGCGCGGCGCGCGCCTCGCCCAGCCGGGCCACCAGCTCGGCCCGGATGCGCTCGATCTCCGGCTTGGCCGCCTCGCCGTAGACCGGGATCCAGCGGGCCACCGGCCGGCCGCGGAAATTGACGTTGTCGATCACCGCATGACCGTTGCCCAGCTCCTTGCCGATGCCGTGCGCCGGCAGCAGATGCCCCTGCGCCGGCGGCTTCATCTCGACGCCCGAATTGCGCAGGTAGTCGAGCCAGGTCTTGTGGGTGGTCAGCAGGTGATAGTCGTCGAAGCTGTTCTCGACCAGCAGCTTCCAGTTGGCGGCGACGTCGTATTCCTGCACGCCGCGGATGATCTCCATGCGGCCCGAGGGCGACTGGTCGAGCACCAGGTCGATGTACTCGGTGGCGCCGGCCAGGTAGTCACGCAACGCCATCGCCTGCGCGTCGAAATTGAGGAAGACGAAGCCGCGATAGGAATCGACACGCGGCGGCTCGGCCAGGCCGTGCTCCTCCTTGCGGAAGCTGGGTGGGTAAGCATCGGCGCCCGGCACGCCGACCAGGGCACCGTCCCGGTTGTAGCTCCAGCCGTGATAGAAGCAGAAGAACAGCCGGGCGTTGCCCCGCGCCTCACGGCAGACCGTGGCGCCGCGATGCCGGCAGGTGTTGAGGAAGACGCGCGGCTTTCCCCGGCTGTCGCGGCAGAGGATGACCGGCCGCCCGGCGACGTTGCGGGTGTGGAAATCGCCCGGCTCGCGGATCTCCGATTCGTGTCCGACATAGATCCAGCATCTGTCGAAGATGCGCCGGCGCTCCTGCTCGAGGATCGCCGGCTCGACCAGGGTCGAGCGATGCACGCGGAAATCCCGGGCGGCAGCGTCGTCGATCACCAGGCGGGGCTCGGTCATGGGACGCTCTCGTCGCCGTGGCGCGGGGCGGAGGGGGAGCCTACAATAATCCGTAGACGGAACGAATATATCCGGGGAGGGACGGCGATGGGCAAGCGGGGGCTGGCGGGCCTTGCCGCGCTGGCGCTGCTCGCGGGCATGCCAGCAGCGGCGGCGCAGGAGGCCTATCCGGCTGCCGGCCGGGCGATCCGTTTCATCGTGCCCTATTCGCCCGGGACCGGCGCCGACATCCTCTCCCGTCTGGCCGGGCCCAAGCTCGCCGAGCGCTGGAAGGTGGCGGTGGTCACCGACAACCGGCCCGGGGCGAGCGGCAATATCGGCGCCGAGCTGGTGGCCAATGCGCCTGCCGACGGCTACACCTTCCTCTTCACTGCCACCGCCTTCGGCACCAACCCGGCGCTCAACCGCCGCCTGCCGTTCCACCCGGTCAACAGCTTTGCCCCCGTTGCTCTGGTTGCCACCAGCGCCATGTCGGTGCTGGTCGCTGCACCCGTGCCGGCGCGCACCCTCAAGGAATTCGTCGAACTGGTCCGGCGCCAGCCAGGGGCGCTCAACTATTCCTCGCCGGGCAACGGCACGCCCCAGCACCTGGCCATGGAGCTGCTCAAGCTCGAGACCAGGATCGATCTGGTGCATGTACCGCACCGCTCCTCGGGCAGCGCCATGGCCGACGTCGCCGGCGCTCATGTCCAGGCCATGATCTCCTCGCCGCAGACCGCGGGTCCCTTCGTCCAGGGCGGCAGCCTGCGCATGCTGGCCATCCTCGGCGGCGAGCGGGTCGGCGCCTTTCCCGACGTGCCGACCATCGGCGAGGCGGGTTTCCCGGGCCTCGAGGTCGAGACCTGGTACGGCGTGCTCGCCCCCGCCGTGACCGGTGCCCATATCGTCGACAGGCTCAATGCGGAGCTCAACGCCATCGGCCGCGAAGCCGATTTCCGCGAAGCCCTGGCCAAGCAGGGCATGACAGCGGCGTCAGCACCGCCGGCGCGCCTCGGCGAGCTGATCAGGAGCGAGCTTGCGCGCTGGACCCGGGTGGTCGACGGCGCCGGCATCAAGGCCGATTAACAGGGAAACGCCCATGAGTCTGATCGAGGATCTGGTCGCCGCCTACCGCATCCTGGCCGAGCACGAGGTGATCGACGGCTATGGCCATGTCAGCGTGCGCTCGGACGGCAACCCGAACAGCTATTTCCTGGCGCGCTCGCTCGCCCCCGAGCTGGTGACCGAGAAGGACATCATCGAGTTCGACCTCGACAGCAACCCGCTCAACGGCGATACGCGGCAGCCCTACCTCGAGCGCTTCATCCACGGCGAGATCTACAAGGTGCGGCCCGACGTCAGGGCCGTGGTGCACAACCACTCGCCCTCGGTCATTCCCTTCGGCGTGACCACGGTGCCGCTCAAGCCCATCTTCCACATGGCGGCGTTCGTCGGCCTCGGCATCCCGAATTTCGAGATCCGCAAGGTGGAGAAGGGCACGGACCTGCTGGTGCGCACGCCGAAGCTGGGCAAGGCGCTGGCCAGGACGCTGGCCGCCAAGCCGGCCGCGCTGATGCGTGGCCACGGCTCGGTGGTGGTCGGCGAAGACCTGCAGCGTGCCGTCGGCCGCAGCATCTACCTCGAGATGAGCGCCCGGTTGCAGATGCAGGCGATGACCATCGCCGGCCCGCGCGGCAAGATCGCCGCGTTCGACGCGGCCGAGGTCAAGGCCTCGGTGCCGCGGCAGGACTATGCCCGGGCCTGGAATCTCTGGCGCACCAAGGCGCTCGAGCGCATGCGCCGCGAGGGCTAGCGCCGGGCCATCAGCAGCGTGAGGTAGGAGAAGAGGGCGAACCCGATCATCACGGCGTGCAGGGCGCTCACGTTGGTCAGGCCGGCGGCGCTGACGATGGCGGTGGCGGCAACCCCGGCGGTCCACTGCACGAAGCCGAGCAGGCCCGCGGCCGCTCCGGTGATGGCAAGGTTCACGCTGATCGCGGCGGCGGTGATGCTGGGCAGGGAAACGCCGTTGCCGAAGGTGTAGACCAGCATGGCGACGAAAAGCGGCTCCGGCCTCGACGGTGCAAGCAGCGCCACGGCAATGATGGCTGCCAAGCCCAGCGCCGAGATTCCCATGCCGAGCCGGATCATCCGTGCGGTGCCCATGCGCATCGAAATGCGGCCGGCGACGAAGCTGCCGGCGACGAAGGCCGACATGGGCAGCAGGACCCAGAGAGCATAGTCAGAGGCGTTGCCGCCGTAGACGAAGACGATGGCCACGGGCATCACGGTGACCAGGGCGAACCACACCGCGTTCTGGCAGCCGCTGTTGAGCGACAGGGCGAGGAAGGCCGGCGTGCGCAGCAGCAGCAGGTAGTTGCGCACGATGGTGGCGATATTGAGCCGGTCCACGGGCTCGAGGTTGGTCTCGTGCAGGTAGACGACAGCCGAAGCCACCGCCGCCGCTCCCAGCGCGGTGAAGACGATGAACACGCCCTGCCAGCCCGCCATCAGCACGATGACGGTGCCGGCGCTCGGCGCCAGCATCGTGCCCGTCGCCATCGCCGTGACCAGATAGCCCATACGGCTGGCCGCCTCGTCGCGGCTGTAGCAGTCGCGCAGGATGGCGCGGCCGAGCACCATGCCGGCGCAACCGCCGATGGCCTGCAGCGTGCGCGCGGCAAAGAGCCAGCCTTCGCTGGGCGCCGCCAGGCAGAGCGCCGTGGCCACCGTGAACAGCGCCGCCCCGAAGATGATCACCGGCCGGCGGCCGAAGCGGTCCGACAGCGGCCCGACGATCAACTGGGTGGCGGCGAGACCGGCGAGATAGGCAGTG
>VGEI01000309.1 GCA_016869415.1 Alphaproteobacteria bacterium | reverse complement strand
TTGAAGCCCAACTGTTCCGCGGCCGTTCCAGCCTACTTTCGGTCTCGCCGACCGGGGTCTGGCTCCGGCAGGCCGAAGGCGCCACCAACTCGGTGGTTCACGCCCTTCGTGTGGCCTCGCAGGATTTCGAACTCTACGACGTGATCATCTTCACCTTCGAAGGCCAGGACAAGTTCGTCGGCAGGATCGACGCCGCGAGCGCGCGTCTGGAGCCAGGCTATTGGCTGCTCACCAATGCCTGGGTCACGAGCCCCGAGCGCCCCGGGCGCTTCGAGCACGAATATCGCCTGCCGACAGATATGACCCGCGAGCGCATTCAAGACGGTTTCGCTGCGCCTGAAACCATTTCGTTCTGGGATCTGCCGGCGTTCATCCGCACGCTGGAAGTCGCCGGCTTCTCGGCGACCCGCCACCGGCTCTACTGGCATCGCAGTATCGCCGGGCCGCTCCTGCTCTTCGCCATGGTCCTGCTTGCGGCCACATTTTCGCTGCGCCCGCCGCGGCGGGGAGGCTCGACCCGTCTGATCATGGGCGGGGTCGGCTGCGGTTTCCTGCTCTTTTTCATGTCTAACCTCGTGGCAGCACTGGGACAGAGTGCCAGCATCCCCGTGATCCTCGCGGCCTGGGCACCTGCGGCCGTGAGCACCTTGCTCGGGGTGTCGATGCTGCTTCATCTGGAAGACGGCTAGGCGTATAACTCGCGCCGTGAGGTCACCCGTGCGTCCCCTGTCGAGCGTCCGCACCGCCTTGACGGCGGTATTTCTAGCCCTCGCCCTGAGCGCAGCCACTGCGCAGCCGGTGCAGCGCATCGCCGCGGTGGTCAATGACGAGGTCATCTCGGTCTATGACCTCCAGAACCGCCTCGCGTTGGTCATCGCGACGTCGGGCCTCGAGAACAGCCCCGAGACGCAGCGGCGAATGCAACCGCAGATCTTACGGACCCTCATCGACGAGAGGTTGCAGGTCCAGGAAGCGAACCGGCTCAACGCCACCGTATCCGACAAGGAGGTCGCCGATGCGCTGCTGCGCATCGAACGCGCCAACAACATGCAATCTGGACAGCTGACGCGCGAGCTCGGCAATATCGGAATCGACAGCAACACCCTCACCACGCAGATCAAGGCGAACCTTGCCTGGCAAAAGGTCGTCAACCGCCGCCTGCGCCCGGCGCTACAAGTGGGCCAAGACGAGGTCGACGAGGTTATCGAGCGCATCAACGCAAGCAAAGGGACGGTTCAGTATCTGCTGGCGGAGATCTTCCTGGCGGTGGAGTCCCCCGAGCAAGAAGACGAAGTACGCCAGTCGATGGAGAACATCATCGACCAGTTGCGCCGCGGCAGCGCCTTCCAGGCGATGGCCCAGCAGTTCTCCCAGAGTGCTTCTGCCTCCACCGGCGGCGACATCGGCTGGGTCGAGCGCGGGCAGATCGAGGATGAGGTGCTGCAGCTCCTGGATCAGATGCAGAACAACCGCGCGACGGCACCGATCCGTACCGCAACCGGGTTCTACGTCTATCTCCTGCGGGACCGGCGCGTCCTGGCCGCGCCGGCACCGGACGACGCGATCGTCAGCCTGGCACAGCTCATCCTGCCGCTCGAGCCGAACGCCAGCGAGGCCGAGGCCTCGAGCCAGATCGAATTGGCGGAAACGGTGCGCGAGACGGTTTCCGACTGCGCCGACCTCAAGCGTGTCACAGGAGAGCTCGGCCTTCCCGGGGGCGATCCGACGCCAGAGTTGCGGATCGGCGATCTCAATCCTGCGGTTCGCCCGCTCGTCTCCGGACTCAAAGCCAACGAGATCGGCAAACCCTTCCGCGGCGACCCGGGCGTCCTGCTGATCATGGTCTGCTCGCGCATAGAGCCGAAATCGAACCTGCCGTCGCGGGAGGACATCTCGGAAAACCTCACCCGGCAGCGGCTGGACCTGACCGCCCGGCGTCATCTCCGCGACCTGCGCCGCGCCGCCTTCATCGACGTTCGGGTCTGAGTCAGTGATGGCAGCCGTCAGCCCTCTCGCCTCGATCATGGGCGAGCCTGCCGGCATTGGCTCCGAGTTGGCGCGGCCGGGTGCCGTCGGCGCCCCGCTCCCGGCGTGAACCGCGCACTTCCGCCGCTTCGTGACGTGATTGCCCGCCATGGGCTCGCTGCCCGCAAGTCCCTCGGCCAGCATTTTCTTCTCGACCTGAACCTGACGGGCCGCATTGCCCGCGCCGCTGGCGACCTCTCGCTGGGGACGGTCATCGAGGTGGGTCCCGGACCGGGCGGCCTGACACGATCCCTGCTCGACGCCGGCGCAGGGAAGGTTGTCGCTATCGAGCGCGACGAGCGCTGCCTCGCGGCGCTGGCGGAGGTCAGTGCCGCCTATCCCGGACGGTTAGACGTCATCGCCGGCAATGCCCTCGACATTGCGGCCCACGAGATTGGCGAGGCGCCGCGCCGTGTTTGTGCCAATCTGCCCTACAATATTGCCACCCCGCTGCTGTTGGCCTGGCTCGAGCACGCTGCGGCGTTCGCATCGCTCACCCTGATGTTCCAGAAGGAGGTCGCGGATCGTCTCCTGGCATCGCCGCGGACAGCCGCCTATGGCCGGCTCTCGGTCGCCGCGCAATGGCGCGCGCAGGTCCGCCGCCTGTTCGACATCGACCGGCGCGCCTTCACGCCGCCACCCAAGGTCGTGTCGACGGTGGTCGAGCTGCTGCCGCGCACCGCCCCCCTCGCCCCAGCCGACCCGAAGACGCTGGAACAGGTAACAGCCGCCGCATTCGGCCAGCGGCGCAAGATGCTGCGCCAGAGCCTGCGCAGCCTGGGTATGGACGCTCCGGGCCTGCTGGCAGCCGCCGGCATCGAACCGACGCGGCGCGCCGAGGAACTCTCGATCGAGGAATTCTGCGCGCTGGCCCGGGAAGTCAGCGGCCTTCGCGCAGCCGGCTGACGAACTCGGACACGCCGATCAGCCGGCGCCGGCTGAGCCGCTCGGCCGCCAGCACCGCTTGGACTTCACCCACGCTTTGCGCGAGATCGCGGTTGATGACGATATAGTCGTAGGCGTCCCAATGGCTCATCTCGTCGGCAGCCTTGGCCATACGCTGGGCAACGACCTCCGGCGGATCCTGGGCCCGTGTCTTGAGACGCTCTTCGAGATCTTTGGTCGAGGGCGGCAATACGAAGACCGTTACCAGATCATCCGGCAGTTTGCTGGCGATCTGCTGAGTGCCCTGCCAGTCGATGTCGAACAAGACGTCGTGCCCTTCGGCAAGCGCCTTCTCCACCGGCGCGATGGGCGTTCCATAGCGGTTGCCGAAGACCGTCGCGTGCTCGAGGAACTCGCCGCGCGTGACCATGCCCTCGAAACCTTCTGGCGAGACGAAATAGTAGTCCTTCCCCTCGATCTCGCCGGGACGCTTCGGACGAGTCGTCGCCGATACCGACATGAACAGGTTCTTGTCGCGGCTCAGCAATTCGCGTGAGATCGACGTCTTGCCTGCCCCGGAAGGAGAAGACAGGACGAGCATCAGTCCGCGGCGCTCAACCATCGCGCATCACTCTATATTGGCGGCCTGCTCGCGCAGGCGGTCGATGGCCGTCTTCAGAGCGAGGCCGATACTGGTGAGGCCGGTATCCGTCGACTTCGAGCACAGCGTGTTGGCCTCGCGGTTGAACTCCTGCGACAAGAAGTCGAGCTTCCGGCCGACCGCCCCGCCCTCGTTGAGCAGCGAGCGAGCGGCCTGCCCATGGGCTTTCAGCCGGTCCAGCTCCTCGCGGATATCCGCACGCGCGGCGAGCATCGCCGCTTCCTGAGCCAGGCGCTCAGGCGGCAATGCCGGCGAGCCGGCAAGCAGCTCAGCGAGCTGGGCCTCGAGGCGCGCCTTGATAGACGCGGGCTGTGTCGCCGCGGACGCTGCCGCCTGCACGGTCAGCCGCTCGATCTCCTCCAAGTGGGCCAACAGGGTCGCTTCCAGCTGCCTTCCTTCCTCGGCGCGGGCCCGTGACAGCCCGCCGAGCGCGTCGTCTAGCGCGCCCAGGATCAGCTTGTCGTCCGGCGGCGGCGTCTCGTCGCCGGTTTCCAGGACGCCGCGCAGCGCTAGCAGACCGTCGAGGCGCGGCGCCGCGGCCTCGACCTCGCCCTGCAGCTGTCTCGCTATCGACAGCACCGAATCAAGTGCCGCACGGTTGAGCCGCAGCCCCGACGATCCCTCTCGCTGAGGCTGCGCCAGCGTGATCGACACGTTGCCTCGCGTGATACGCTTGCTCAAAGCCGCGCGGGCAGCGACCTCGAGGCGATCGAGCCCGGCGGGCAGGCGGCAACGGACATCGAGGCCGCGGCCGTTGACGCTCCGTACTTCCCACTGCCATCCGGTTGCCCCTGCGGGACCGCCGACGGGCGCACTGGCATAGCCCGTCATGCTGGAAATTGGCACTCACGCCCCCTGATGTCGCTCAAAATCTAGTAGCCTGATCGGTCCCAAGCTACTATAGGCGCCCGCCTCGGACAACCGATGCCCTCATCCAAGACGATCCTGATCACCGGCGCCTCAAGCGGTCTTGGCCACGCTCTGGCGCTCAACTTAGCCATGCCAGGCGCGACGCTCTGCCTGCACGGACGTGACGCCGACCGCCTCGAGCAGGTGGCCGCCGATTGTCGCCGGCGCGGCGCCGACGTTG
>VGEI01000308.1 GCA_016869415.1 Alphaproteobacteria bacterium | reverse complement strand
ATGAAATCGCTCACGCCGATGCTCGCCGCCTGTGCGGTCGCTATCGGCACCCTGACCTTCGCCAGCGCCGGCTCGGCGCAGACCGTGCTGCGCTATGCCCATGTCGGCGCCGACGGTGAGGCGCAGCCCGTTACGCCAGCGAGCTGGCCGCCCTGGTGAAGCAGAAGACCGAGGGGCGGGTCGACATCCGCGTCTTCCCCGGCTCGCAGCTCGGCAACCTCGCCGAAACGGTCAATGGCGTGCGCATCGGCTCTATCGCCATGGCGCATCATGACTTCGCTTCCCTCGACCGTATCGTCGAGGACGTCAGCGTGTTCAACGCGCCGTTCATCTACCGCGACGCCCGCCACGCCATGAAGGCGACGGACGAACGGACCTCGCCGGTGCTGGCGGACATCAACAAGCAGCTCGTCGAGAAGGGTGGGGTGCGCATCGTCGGCAATTTCTACCGCGGTGCGCGCCAGCTCTCGGCCAAGTTCCCGGTGCGCAGCCCGGACGACCTCAAGGGCCGCAAGATCCGCGGCGTGCCGATCAAGCTGTGGAACACCATGATCGGCGGCATGGGTGCCATCCCGACGCCGGTGGAGATCACCGAGCTGCTGACCGCCCTGCGCACCGGCGTGGTCGACGGGCAGGAGAACCCGCTCAACAACATCATCGCCCAGCGCTTCTACGAGGTGCAGTCGCACGTCATGATGACCAGCCACATGGAATCCGTGCTGGCACTGTTCATCAACGAGGCGGTGTGGCGGCGCCTGCCCGACCGCGACCGCGCTCTGTTCCAGGAGGCCACCGCGGAGATGGGCCAACGTTCGCTTCAGTGGTCGGACGAATCGCTCAAGAAGGAGCAGGACTTCCTGCGCGAGAAAGGCGTCACCATCATCGAGGCCAAGGACGGCCTGAACCTCGCCGCCTTCCGCGCCGCGGTCAACGCGCAGATGCAGAAGGACTATCCCAACTGGACGGCCCACATCCAGAAGATCCAGGCCATCCAGTAACGCCGTTGCTGCGCCGCCCCGGTTTCGGCTGGGGTGGCGCTTTCTGCAAGTCCGGCTGTTCCCATGCTCCTGCACTACATCCGCACCGTCTGCGTGGTAATCGGCTGCTTCGCGCTGGCCGCCGTCGTCGTCCTGCCGGCCAGCCAGATCGTGCTGCGCGAGCTCGGCGCGCCCTTCATCGGCATGGAGGAGCTGGCCCGCTACTTCATGATCGTCGTCACCTTCGTCGGCATCCCGCTGGTCAACCACGAGGGCGGCCATATTCGCATGGACGAGATCCACCGCTTCATCCCGATCCCGGCATCGGCCGTGCTGCGCGTGATCATCGCCATCGTTTCGGGCACCGCCTTCGGAATCGTGGTCGTGGCGATCTACTCGTCGGTGCGGATCACCATGGGCAGTTCCACGCCGACCCTCGGCATCCCGTTCTGGCTGTTCAACGCCCCGGCGCTTCTCGGCCTCTCCCTGGGTGCCGTCGAGTTCTTCCTCCAGGCGTGGCGCATCGCTCGCGGCAGGAACGATTCGGCCGCTCCGCGTCTCGTCTGAGACCCGCGCCATGGACGCCAGTTTTCTCGTCCTCGGCGGTTTCGCGCTTCTCTTCCTGCTAGGCTTTCCGGTCGTCGTTGCCGTCCTCATCCCGTCGGTGCTCTATGTACTGTGGGAGGGCATTCCGCTCGCCATGGTCGGGCAGCGCACGGTCTACGCGCTCGACTCCTTTCCGCTGATGGCGGTGCCGATCTTCATCTTCGTCGGCAATCTGATGAACTCGGCCGGCATCACCACGCGCATCTACCGCTTCGCCGATACGGCCTTCGGGCGGCTGCCCGGCGGCCTCGCCCAGGTCAACATCGCCGGCAGCCTGATCTTCTCCGGCATGTCGGGGGCGGCGCTGGCCGATGTCGGCGGTCTCGGCCGGGTCGAGCTCAAGGCGATGAAAGAGCACGGCTTCAACCCCGCCTTCGCCTCGGCCCTCACCTGTGCCTCGGCCATCGTCGGCCCGATCTTCCCGCCCAGCATCCCGCTGATCATCTACGCCTCGGTCGCCGGCGTCTCCAGCATCCAGCTACTGCTGGCCGGGATCGGCCCAGCGTTGGTCTGCGTTGCAATGCTGTCGATCACGGTGGCCATCCTGGGCATCGTCAATAACTACCCGCGCGCCGCGCGCTGGCCGACCGCCGGCGAAGCCTGGCGCAGCTTCCTGCCGGCGGCACCGGCACTATTCACACCTATCCTGCTGATCGGGGGGATGCTGCTTGGTTTCTTCACGCCAACCGAGGCCGCAGCCGTGACGGCCGTCTACATCCTGTTCATCAGCGCCGTCATCTATCGCGAGTTCGACGCCAGGCATGTCTTCCAGGCCGCGGTCGAGACGATCAAGGGTACGGCCGCGATCATGGCCATCGTCGCCGTCGCCGCGATGTTCGGCTGGATCCTCGCGGTCGAGCAGATCCCGCAGTGGTTCAATCAGTGGGTCACCGGGATCAGCAAGGACCCGGTTGTCCTGCTGCTGATCCTCAATCTCATCCTCTTCGTCGCCGGCATGTTCGTCGACAGCACGACGGCGACGCTGCTGCTGGTGCCGATCGTCTGCCCGCCTCTCGTTGCGGCCGGGGTCGACCCTATCCAGCTTGGGCTGGTGGTGATCTTCAACCTGATGATCGGGCTGGTGACGCCGCCGATGGGGCTATCCCTGTTCCTGATGAGTGACATCGCCGGAGTTCCGATTCCGGCCATCCTGCGGGCCATGATCCCGTTCTACCCGCCGCTGCTGATCACTCTGGCGATTATCACCTTCGTTCCACAGGTGTCCCTGTGGATTCCAAGTCTCTTGAAGTAGCGTAGGCCATGGCGCGCCGCTCCGAGTCCCTGCCCCTCGCCGCGCCAACGCCCGGCGCCGCAGCCGAGGTCGTGCCGATCCGCCGCGCCAGCCTGCACGACGAGGTGGTTGGAAGGGTGCGCGACATGATCGTCGAAGGGCACCTGCAAGAGGGCACGCGCATCCATGAGGGACGGCTGTGCGAGCAGCTCGGCATCTCGCGCACGCCGCTGCGCGAGGCGCTCAAGGTGCTGGCCACCGAGGGTCTCGTCGACCTCTCGCCCAATCGCGGCGCCATCGTGCGCGCGGTGACGCCCAGGGACATGCGCGACATGCTGCGCGTACTCGGCCAGCTCGAAGCCCTGGCAGGCGAGCTCGCCTGCGTCAACGCCAGCGAGGCCGACATCGCCGCCATCCATGACATGCACAAGCGCATGATGGAGCACTACGCGGCACGCAACCGCATGGAGTATTTCAAGCTTAACCAGGCGATCCACAGCGCTTTCGTGAGCCTCGCCGACAACCCGACGCTGCAAGCCTTGCACGAGACCCTGCAGGCCCGCATCAAGCGTATCCGATACATCGGCAACGACCGCGACACGCAGTGGCACGATGCCGTCGACGATCATGAGAAGATGGTCGAGGCGCTGTTGCGGCGCGACGGCCCCGCGCTGGGCCAAGTGTTGCGCTTCCATCTGGAGCGTACCTGGGAGCGGGTGCGCAACGTGCTCGCCCTGCCGGAGAGCTGAAAGCGACGAGCGACGGAGGTTCACCATGACGGCGACGCCGGCCATTGGCTTCATCGGGCTCGGCCTGATGGGTCAGGGCTTCACCAAACGTCTGGTCGAGAGCGGCTTCAAGGTCACCGGCTACGACCTTGTCGCCGACAAGGTGAAGGCCGCTGCCGCCCAGGGGGTTGTCGGCGCGGCCTCGCCAGCCGCCGTGGCCGCTGCCAGCGACATCGTGCTTGTCTGCGTCACCTCAACCGACGCGGTGCAGGAGGCGGTGTTCGGCGAGGACGGGATCGCCGAGGCACCCGGCCGGGGCAAGGTGCTGGTCGACCACTCGACGACCGAGATCGAAGCCACGAAGCAGTTCGCCGCAGATCTTGCGGAAGATTCCGGAATGAAGTGGGTCGACGCGCCCGTCTCCGGCGGCCCGGGTGCGGCAGCGGCCGGCACCTTGGCCATCATGGCCGGCGGCGAGGTCGATGCCATCCGGCGTATCCAGCCCGTGATGGCCCGGCTCGCCTCCAAGTTCACGCACATGGGCGAGGTCGGCGCCGGCCAGGTCACGAAGATGATCAACCAGGTTCTTGTGCTGACCAACTACTGCGTCATCGCCGAGGCCATAGGGTTAGGCGAGAAATGCGGCATCGACGTCGCCAAGATCCCGGAGGCGTTGGCCACCGGCCATGCCGGCAGCAATCTTCTCAAGGACGTGACGCCACGCCTGGTGGCGCGCGACTTTGCGCCACGCGGCTATGTCCGTCAGGTGCTCAAAGATCTCGACATGGTCCACGACCTTGCCAAGGAGATGAAGGCACCGACGCCGATGGTCTCGCAGGCTGCCACGCTCTATCGACTGATGGTGGCGCGCGGCCATAGCGAGCTCGACGCCTGTGCCGTCATGCGGCTCTATCTCGACGAGCCTGTCTGACCGCGATGGAGATCGTCGACGCCCATCACCATCTGTGGGAACTCGGCAGCGCGTTGCACCGCCCCTGGCTCGAAGGCCCGCCGATCCCCTTCCGCTACGGCGACTATTCCTCTCTCCGCCGGTCCTATCTGCCTGCCGATTACCACCGCGACACGGCAAATCAGAACGTCGTCGCCACGGTTCACATCGAAACCGAAGTTC
>VGEI01000307.1 GCA_016869415.1 Alphaproteobacteria bacterium | reverse complement strand
TCCGACTTGGCGTGGCAACAGCGTTCTTCTGCCGCCACTCGGTCTGGAAAGTGCCGACGCGCGGCTGGCTCAAGACGCTGGACCGTAGTGGCATCGAGGTTATCGGCTATCATCTCGGCACCCGCACTGATGAGGAAACCCGTTCCGCCGAATCCCTGTGTGAACGTTTCCACACCAGCGAGAAGAACCTGACAGGCTGGGCGCGCCGCATCGCCGACGACCAGCTCGACGTCCTGCTCTATCCAGAGATCGGCATGGATCGACCGACGATCCTCCTGGCCTCGATGAGGCTGGCGCCGCTGCAGATCACGACCTGGGGCCATCCAGTGACCACTGGGCTCAGTACCATCGACTGGTACCTGAGCAGCGACCTCATGGAGCCCCCCGACGGCGATACGCACTACGTGGAGAAGCTGACCCGGCTGGCCAATCTCTCGGTCTTCTACGACCCAGTCGTGGAACGGCCTACTGCGTTCGGTCGTCAGCAGTTCGGTATCGGCGCCGACCAGATCGTCCATCTGTGCTGTCAGAACCCGTCCAAGTACTTGCCGCAGAACGACAGAATCTTCGTCGATATCCTGCGCGCGGTTCCGGAAGCGATCTTCGTCTTCGTCAAGTCCGGCAGGCCCAGCGTGGACGGTCGTCTGGAGCAGCGCTTGCGCCAGAAGCTCGAGGCGGCAGGCCTGCCGTTCGCGCCCCATATGCGTTTCGTTGATCCACTCTCACAGGACGAATTTCCTTCTCTGGGCAGCATCAGCGATGTCTACCTCGACAGTCTTGAATGGTCGGGGTGCAATACCACACTCGAAATGCTCGGCAGCAACCTGCCGATCGTCACCTGTCGCGGGCGCTTCATGCGCGGCCGCCATACGTCCGCCATGCTGCAGATGATGGGCCTTGAGGACCACATCGCAACCAGTGCCGAGGACTATGTAGCGCGCGCCACAGAGTTGGGCCGTTCCCCGTCTCTGCGCGACAGCTGGAAACAGGCTATCGCCGAGCGGAAGCCCCGTCTCTTTGGCGACCGTTCTCCCGTGGAGCATCTGCAGACATTGCTGCATCACCATCGCGCGCGAAGCTGAGAACTTACGCGGTGCGCGTTGCGTACCAGTGGCGCCACATCGCCTTCAGCAGCCGCTCCAGCTGCCGGGTGCCCCGTCTCGTGTCGCAGAGCGGAGATTGGATTACTCGCTCTCGCAAGCCGCTGCGCAGGTCGGCCAGTTGGGCGGCGTCACGTGCGAGGTCGGAGGCGATCCTGACATAGGCGCTAGCCGAGTCTGCTACCCAGCTGTCAAGTTTCAACGCTCCCAGCATTGCGGCCGACCAGCGCGACGCCATATTTTTTCCCGCCAGGGTTACGACCGGAACACCCATCCAAAGAGCCTCGAATGTCGTAGTCGACCCGGAAAACGGAAATGGATCGAGTGCGATATCGATATGGCGGTAGCGCGCCAGATGCACCTCTCGGGCTTCCCGCTCGCCGGCTAAGACAAAACGTTCTGGATCTACGCCTGCGTCGATGGCGGCGCGCCGCACACGCGCCCGCAAAGGGGCCTCAGAGTAGTAGCTGCGATATTTCAGCATCAACCGCGAGCCCTCGACTTCGTACAAGAGTCTGGCCCAGAGCTGCAGCACGCTATCGTTCACTTTAGCGGGGTGGTTGAAGGAGCCGAAGGTCACACCCTCGCCTCGGGTCAGGGGCGGTGGTCCGGACGCTGGGGAAAGTTCGATAGGCGTTCGCAGGTAAAAGGTGGGAAGTGCCAGGATGCGCTCCGCGAACCATTCCTCGCCGCCGCGCGGGGCGAGGAGTCGATCGGCGATCAGATAGTCGATTGCCGGCACACCGCTAGTTGCCGGATCATGAAAGCTGACCTGTATCGGAGCCGCTCGCCAGGCTGCAACCTCAGGTCGGTTCCGGTCGAAACGGGCGGCCAGGATTATCAGGATATCAATGCGGTCGGTGCGGATCCGCTCAGCAACCTCCCGGTCACTTTGGCCGACAGTCGAATGCCAGTGGTCGGTCAGGCTCCGCAACTGGAGCGTCTTATGGTCCGGTTTGAGAACCTCGCCATAGAGGAACATCTCGAATGCAGAGCGGTCGTACCCGCTCAGTATTGGCTCGATATTGAGGGCCACCGGGTGATCGCGGAGGTCCGACGACAGCCAGCCGACACGGATGCGCCGTCTGGGGTCGGGATCGCTTTCTGGCAGAGGTTGTGCGCCGACGGCTCGCGTGATGCGCTCCCCGAATTCGCGGTGAATTGACCTGCGTGCGCTTTCGTCCAATTGGGGGTCGTAGAGCGCGTTCGCCAGATATGCCCGCCGGTATAAAGGGTCGCCGGGCGCGAGTTCTAGAGCTCGGCGGATAGATGCTGTCGCAGAAGGTAAGTCACCTACCGACTGTGCAATTATCCCGGCATTGAAGTGAGAAGTCGGATCCGTCGGCGCCAGTTTGAGGGCGTGGGTGGCCACGGTCTCGGCCTCCCCCAGTGCGCCCTGCTCATAGAGGCCGCTGGCGAGGAAGTTGAGGGCCTCAAGATGGCCTGGATCAAGCGCGAGAGCCCGCCTGTATTCCGCCAGCGCTTCATCTATATGGCCAGCCTGCTTGAGGGCACGGCCGAGCCGGGTTGCTGCCGCAGCGCTATCCGGCGCGAGCCTGCAAGCACGTCGAGCAACCTCTAGCGCTCCGGCGGCGTCTCCGCGCATCAGCAGCTGTGCGCTGAGCTCGAGCAGAACCGGCAGGCAATCCGGCCACCGGACAAGTACGTTTCGATACTGCCGAATCGCGTCGTCGGCCTGGCCGGCTGCACCGAGCATAGCTCCATGACGGATCTGGGCCACGACATCATCCGGTCTCAGTCGCCCGGCTTCGGCGTAGTGCGCCGCCGCCTCCGCGTGCTGCGCTGCCGCTGCCAGCATGGCGGCTAAGTTGAAATGGGCTTCGGCGTAGTCCGGCTTAGCGGCAAGGGCGCGCCGGATGAGGGCCAGCCCTGCTGTACCTCGACCCTGAGCGGCCTCGATGATACCCAGAAGATGCAGCGCCCGCGCATGGTGCGGCGTACGGTCGAGAATGTCCCGGCATGCCGCTTCGGCCTGTTCGGCCCGGCCTTCGCGATAGTGCGTAGCCGCTGCGTCAAAAGCTGCGTCCGGTTCCGTCATGGCCCCTGTTCTGCCGCGTCGCTCGGGAAAATGCGCCGTGCGCCGCGATTCACCTCCCCGCTGGGGTGAGCTATCCTAGCGGTGGGATTCGCTGGATTGAGAATAGATAGCGGCTGAGCCGCAAAACTTCACCACGTTTTGCCGTCCGGCATCGCCGTCCACGCCACATCGAGGGATCGTGACTGCCCCTGAAGACTTGTCCGCCGCCTTAGCTATCCATCGAGCTGGCCGGCTAGCTGAAGCGGATGCGTTATACCGGCGTATCCTGGAGACGTCACCTCGGCATGCTGAAGCGCTCCGCCTGCGGGGCGTGCTTGCCTGTCAGGAAGGCCGTTTCGCGGAGGCTGTCGGGTTGCTCGAGGCGGCCATCGGCTTGAACGGCGATATCGCCGTTTACCACTCAAACCTGGGTGTCGCCCTGAAGGGGGGCGGCAAGGCCGAGGAGGCGCTGGGCGCGCTGCGCCGTGCTCAGGCGCTGGCCCCCCAGGACAGCGACATCCAGTACAATATCGCCTGTCTGCTCCAGGAGCTCGATCGTCCGGGGGACGCCGCAGCGGCCTACGACGAGCTTCTGACGGCCAATCCCGACCATGCGGACGCTCTCAGCAATCTCGGGCTCCTGCTCCTTGATGCGAGGAAACCCGACCAAGCCCTGCCGCTCCTCCAGCGCGCGCTTGCGCTCGACCCCGGCCTGCTGCCGGCGCGCATCAACCTCGGGCTGGCGTTGCATGAGCTGCAGCGGCATGCGGAAGCTGCTGCAGTCTTTCGTCAGGCCCTCGCGGTGGCACCGGAGCGCGCCGATCTTCACTTCAATCTCGCCAATGCGCTGCACGCCGACCGCCGCTATGAAGAGGCGATCGCCCAGGGTGAGCGAGCGGTGTCCCTCGAGCCGGTCTACGCTGAGGCGCACCACAATATCGGCAACGCTTGGCGCGAGCTTGGCGATACGGAACAGGCGGTTTCCCGGTATCGAAAGGCTCTCTCGCTGCGGAATGACTACCCAGCCGCTTGGCGGAACCTCCTCGCGACCTTGCTTTATCGCCCCGGCGTCTCCGCGGCCGAGCGGTTTTCTGAGCATCGGCGTTTCGCTGCCGGCTATCCGTCGCCTGCCGCGAGCACGGTCATCGCCGACAATCCGGAGCGCCCGCTGCGTATCGGCTACGTGTCGTCGGATCTGCGGCAACACCCGGTGGCCCGGAACCTCGAGCCGATCTTTCTGGATCGGTACCCAGATGGCTGGATAACGGCTGCTTACGCCGATATCCGCTACCCTGACGACGTCACCGAGCGCTTTCGCGCCGCGGTCGATTTATGGCGTCCGATCATGGATCTGACCGACGACGAGGTCGTTGAGCAGATTCGCAACGACCGAATCGACATCCTGGTGCATCTCGCCGGACGCTTCGACCGCAATCGGCCGACTATCGCGGCCGGCCGCGCGGCACCCGTGCAGATCAGCTTCCACGATCCGGCGACAAGCGGCTTCGCCGCGGTTGACTATCTGATTGCCGATCGTTTCCTG
>VGEI01000306.1 GCA_016869415.1 Alphaproteobacteria bacterium | reverse complement strand
GACCGCGGGTGCCTCAAATTTAAGCCGCTTGATCAAGGGCCTGGCGGATCGCCTTGCCGCGTGAGAGGCGAGGGGATGGCGGTCGTGAATCGGCCACATTTGTGATTTAATCGCTGGGGCCTGACGAGGCTCCCATTTCCGACATCGCATGCGTTTCCTGTTTCGATTAATCCTGCGCATCACCGTGGTCTGCGTGATGCTGGCGGTGATCGGCGCCGCCCTGGTGCTCTCGGCGCTCTGGCATTTCGGCCGCGGCCTGCCCGACTACGAGCAGCTCGCCGACTACCAGCCGCCCGTGCTCACTCGCGTGCATGCCGGCGACGGCCGCGTGCTGGCCGAGTTCGCCAGCGAGCGCCGGCTTTTCGTGCCGGTCGAGGCGATGCCCAGGCTGGCGGTGCGCACCTTCCTCTCCGCCGAGGACAAGAGCTTCTACTCGCATCCCGGCGTCTCGCTGCCCGACATCGCCCGTGCCGCCGTGCAGAACCTGATGCAGCGCGCGACGGGTGCCGCCCGCCGCCCGGTCGGCGCGTCCACCATCACGCAGCAGGTCGCCAAGAACTTCCTGCTGACCAACGAGGTGACGCTCGAGCGCAAGGCCAAGGAGGCGATCCTCGCCCTGCGCATCGAGCGCGCCCTACCCAAAGATCGAATTTTGGAACTTTACTTGAATGAGATTTATCTCGGCGTAGGTGCCTACGGCGTCGCCGCGGCGGCGCTGAACTATTTCAACAAGTCGCTCGATGAGCTCACCATTGCCGAGGCGGCGTTCCTTGCCGCCCTGCCCAAGGCGCCCAACAACTATCACCCGCAGCGCTATCCCGAGGCGGCCAGGGACCGGCGCAACTGGGTGCTCGGGCGCATGCTCGAGGACGGCGTCATCAACGACGGCCAGTATCAGCAGGCGCGTGCCGAGCCGCTGGTCACCCGTTTCCGCGGCGAGACCGACGCGGTGCGCGCCGACTATTTCGCCGAGGAGGTGAGACGCGAGCTCCTCGCGCGCTACGGCGAAAACGGGCTCTACCGCGGCGGGCTCTCGGTGCGCACCACGCTCGATCCGCGCCTCCAGGGCATCGCCGACAGGGCGCTGACCCGGGGCCTCATCGCCTATGACCGCCGTCACGGCTGGCGCGGCGCCATCAGCAGGCTCGACACGGCGGCTTCCGACTGGCCGGTGCGCCTCTCTCTCGTGCCCAAGCCGCCGGGCTTCCCATCAGGCTGGTACGGGGCCGTCGTCCTGCAGCTATCCCCGGCGGGGGCCGAGATCGGCTTCGCCGATGCCTCGCGCGGCTTCATCCCCTTCGGCGAGATCCAGTGGGCTCGCCAGCGCCGCGACGAGCAGAAGCTGGGACCGCCGCTCAAATCCCCGGCCGAGGCGCTCAGCGTCGGCGACGTGATCGCCGTCGAGCCGCTGGAGAGCAGCCCGGAGGGCAGACGCTTCTTCGCCCTGCGCCAGATCCCCAATATCGGCGGCGGTCTGGTGGCGCTCGACCCGCATACCGGCCGGGTGCTGGCCATGAGCGGCGGTTGGAGCTTCGAGCTCAGCCAGTTCAACCGTGCGACGCAAGCGCTGCGCCAGCCCGGCTCCTCCTTCAAGCCCTTCGTCTATCTGGCGGCGCTGGAGAACGGCTTCACCCCGGCGAGCCTGGTGCTCGATGCACCCATCGTCATCGACCAGGGTCCCGGCCAGGGCAAGTGGAAGCCGGCCAATTACAGCCGCAACTTCTTCGGGCCGAGCCCCTTGCGTGTCGGCGTCGAGCAGTCGCGCAACCTGATGACCGTGCGCCTCGCCCAGCATATCGGCGTCGACAAGGTGGTCGACGTGGCGCACCGCTTCGACATCTCCGACAATCTGCCCTCGCTCCTCTCGACGGCACTCGGCGCCTCCGAGACCACGCTGCTGCGCCTGACCACCGCCTACGCCGAGCTGGTCAACGGCGGCTACAAGATCACGCCCACCCTGATCGACCGCGTGCAGGACCGCTCCGGCAAGACGATCTACCGCCACGATCCGCGCCTCTGCGAGAGCTGCCGCACCGAGCACTGGCCGGCCGAGCCGGCAGTGCTGCCGCCGGCCCTGCCCGAAACCCGCGAGCGCGTGGTCGACGCGGCCACCGCCTACCAGATGGTCTCGATGCTGCAGGGCGTCGTTGACCGGGGTACGGGACGGCGCATCAAGGATCTCAACAAGCCGCTGGCCGGCAAGACCGGTACCACCAACAGCTCCTTCGACACCTGGTTCGTCGGCTTTGCGCCCGACCTCGCGGTCGGCGTCTTCGTCGGCTTCGACAACCCGCGCACCCTCGGCCCCAACGAAACGGGCGCTTCGGTCGCCGTGCCGATCTTCCGCGAGTTCATGGCCGACGCGCTGCGCAACAAGCCGGCGATCCCCTTCCGCCAGCCGCCCGGCGTGCGTCTGGTGCGGGTCAACGCCCAGACCGGGCTGCCGGCCCAGCCGGGCGAGCGCGATTCGATCTGGGAAGCCTTCAAGCCCGGCACCGAGAACCTGGTCGCCCGCCCGGTGCTCGACGGTGGTACCGGCCAGGCGCCGGCCATGGTCATCCCGGCGACCGATCAGGGCGGCGGGCTGTACTGAGCGGCGTTCCGGCGCCGCGCAGATAGCGCCTCCCGCGCATTCACGGACGAATGCGCTGCGGCGCTTGCCGCGCGACCGCAGGCGGTCGCGCTAGAAGGTCACCTTCTCGTCCGCCGCCACGCGCTGCACGGCCGGGCGCCTGAGCATGCGGTCCTTGTGGGCCGTGTAGTTCTTCAGCTCTTTCACCGGCAGCTCGCGCCGGTGGCCCCAGACGTAGAAGACGAAGGTGTAGGCGTCGAGCACCGAATACTCGCCGCCCAGCCAGTCCTTGCCGGCCAGCATGCCGTCGATCTGCTTCAGGTAGCCGTGGAAGTTCGCCTTCCCGGTCTCGCGGATGTTGGGATAGGCGGCGGGGTCGGTGGCGAAGCGCTCCGGCCGGCCGATATGCGAATGCGCCGGGTGCACGGTCGAGGCGTAGAAGCCGATCACCGAGTGGGCGCGCGCCTGGGCGATATCGTCCTTGGGGAACAGGCCGAAGCGCTTGCCGAGATAGGGCAGGATGGCGGTGTTCTCGGTCAGCATGCTGCCGTCGTCCAGGCGCAGAGCCGGCACGCGGCCGAGCGGGTGGATCTCCTTGACATAGGAATCGGCGCGCTGCTCGCCCTTGGCCAGGTCGACGGCGTGCGGCGTGTATTTCTCGCCGCTTTCCTCGAGCACGATATGGGGCGCCATCGAGCAGGCGCCGCGGCCGTAATAGAGCGTCAGCATGGGTTCCCCCTTGAGTGATTTCGTGGGCGCAACTTTGCCCCCGCTTCCCGCCGCTGTCCATGGCCTGCGACCCTGGCAGGGCCGGAGTTCCGATTGCCTCCCCTATGGAATCGGCTGTTAGATTTGAGAGAATAGCGGCGGGGGTGCCGGTATCTTTCAGGGGGATGGACATGCCTATCGAGCAGTCACGCGACCCGGAGCGGTTCGGGGCCTTCGAGCTGTCCGGCTGGAACAGCAATATCGCAGGCTATGAGACCGCTTTCGGCCCGGTCGCGCGCCAGACGGTGCCGTCGATGCTCGATGCCGCCGAGATCAGGAGCGGCATGGACGTCCTCGATGTCTGCTGCGGACCAGGAGCGCTCACGGCGGCCGTGGTGGAACGTGGCGGGCGGGCAGTCGGGCTCGATTTCTCGCCGGCGGCGATAAGCCTGGCGCAGACCCTCGTTCCCCAGGCACGCTTTCAGCAGGGCGACGCGCAGTCGCTGCCGTTTCCGGCAGCCAGCTTCGATGCCGTGCTCTGCGGCTACGGCCTGATGCATGTGCCGCAGCCGGAGATGGCGCTGCGCGAGATGTTGCGCGTGCTGCGGCCCGGTGGACGGGCGGCCTTCAGCGCCTGGGACGAGTCCGGTGTCGCCTTTCCCCTGGTCTATGAGGCGGTGCGCGCCTGCGGCACGATGGATGTGCCTTTGCCGCAGGGGCCCGGTTTCTTCCAATTCGGGACGAGGGCGCGCATGCTCGAGGCGATGACCGAGGCCGGCTTCGGCAGGGTGAACGCCGTATCCGTCGACCAGGACTGGCATGTCGGCGGGGTCGACCAGTATCTCGAGGCGATACTCAAAGGGACAGTCCGGGCGAGAGCGGTCCTTGCCGCTCAAACGAAAGACGCCGCCGCTGGCGTGCGGGCCTACATCGCGGATTATCTGAACCGGTTCCGTACGCCGGCGGGAGCGCTGGCGATACCCATGCCGGCCGTCGTCGGCAGCGGTGGGCACCCAGGGTGAGCCATGCGGCAAAGCCCCTCTCACTCCCTCGCCTCAGAGCTGGACCCGGAGACATGAAACGGACGCGACGTTGGCTCCTCGCCCTGACTGGCTTTACCGCGGCAGTCGTCTTGCCGCGACGCGCGGCGGCGCAGGTACCGGCACCTCTGGTACAGCCCGAAGCGCCGGGTCCGCGCGCCTTCGCGGCACGCGCACTGGCGCTGCGCGACGCAGCCCTGGCCTCGGGCGACCAGGGCTACGGCGCGGTGATCGTCAAAGAGGGCCGCATCGTCGGCGAGGCGCCGAGCCGCGTCGTGGTCAACCGCGACCCCACGGCCCATGCCGAGATGGAGGCGATCCGCGACGCGGCCCGCCGGCTGGGTACGCGCGACCTCTCGGG
>VGEI01000305.1 GCA_016869415.1 Alphaproteobacteria bacterium | reverse complement strand
GCAATCTGATCAGCGAGGGCGATCAGCGGCGCAAGCTCGAGCGTATGGTCGAGGTGGCGCGGCTGGTCTGGAGCTAGCCGCGGCCGAGGGCTTTCTCGCGTTTCTGCGTCAGCCGTTCGTTGAACCGGTCCCAGCGCACGATTGCCCGGCGGTGATGGCCGCCGCCGATCCTGTCGACGCCGTCATGCCCCGCGACGTCGAATTCGACACTGCGCCCCTCGACCCTAGTGCAGGTCGCGGTGACGGTGACGGTCAGCCCCGGCGGCGTCGCCGCGTCGTGGCTGAAATCGACGTGGACGCCCAGCGACCCCTCGCCCGCATCGAGATGCGGCTTGAGCAACTCGATGCAGGCCCACTCGAACAAGCCGACCATGTAGCTGGTGGCGAAGACCTTCGGCATCGCGGTGAAGCCGGGAGCCTCAGGATAGAGGAACGGCACCGTCTTGCTCTCCGGTACGATGAAGGTGAGCGTGTGGGTCACGCCGGGTTTCAGGGTGTCCTTCATGGCTACCTGTCGAAATCGACGGCCGTGGTGTTGCCCCCGCTGATCACCACGCCGACCTTCTCGCCAGGCCGGGGCACGTAGCGAACGGAGAGAAGTGCTGCCGTGGCGGCTGCAGCGCCGGGCTCGGCCACGACACGGAGCTTCTCCCAGAGTGTCCGTTGGGCCTGGCGGATCGCGTCGTCGCTGACGAGCGCGACTTGCGCCACATGACGCTGGGCGATGGGAAAGACGAGCTGCCCGATCTGCTTGGGTGCCAGCGAGTCGGCGGCGATGCCTCCGGCCTCCGCGTCGACCGGCTTGCCGGCAGCCAACGCCTCGGTGAGCGTAGGCGCCAGCTCAGGCTCGACGCCAACCACCTTCACCCGCCCGGCATACCAGGAAGCAATGCCGCCGATGAGTCCACCGCCGCCCACGCCCACCAGCAGCGTGTCGATATCCGGCTTCTGCTGCTCCAACTCCAGGGCCAGCGTGCCCTGGCCGAGCAGGGTTTCCCGCTGGTCGAAGGCATGGACGCCCAGCGCACCGCTCTTCTGCCGATAGGCTTCGCTGGCTGCCAGCGCGTCGGCGTAGCGCTCGCCGCCGACCTCGAGCTCGGCGCCGTATCTGCGAATACGCGCGATCTTCGCCGGCGAGGAAATGCTGGGCACGAAGATGCGGGCCTTCACACCGCGCTTCATTGCGGCGTAGGCGGCAGCAGCCCCGTGATTGCCGCCCGAGGCGGCGACGATGCCGGCTTGCGGCACTTGGCGCAGCAGCAGGTTGGCGAAGGCACCCCGCGTCTTGAACGAACCCGCGTGCTGCAGCAGTTCGAGCTTGAAGGTGAGAAGCCCGCCGGCGAGGCCGAAATCGGCACCCTCGGCCTCCACCACAGGTGTACGACGGATATGGGGGCGGATCTTTTCGTAGGTCGCCGCGATCGTCTCGCGGTCGATTGTACCGGGCATGGCGTTCATGCCCGCTTGATAGCATAGTCCAAGAATGGAAACGCTCCTGCCGCTCGCCGCCAAAGCCGGCGCCCTGCTCAAATCCCGCGGCGAGACCATCGCCATCGCGGAATCCTCGGCCGGCGGACTGATCGCCGCTTCGCTGCTCGCCGTACCCGGTGCCTCGGCCTATTTCCTGGGCGGCGGAGTCATCTATACCGGGCAGGCGCGTCTGGCGCTGCTCGGCATCGACGCCGCGGCGATGGCGACGCTGCGGCCCTCGACCGAGGCTTACGCCATGCTGCTGGCGCGCACGGTGCGCCGGCGTTTCGAGGTAACCTGGGGCCTGGGGGAGACCGGGGCCACGGGTCCGACGGGCAATCGCTACGGAGACGATGCGGGACACGCTTGTCTGGCCGTCGCTGGTCCGACCGAGCGTGCGCTGACGCTGGAGACCGGCAGTTCCGACCGGGTTGCCAACATGCGTGAATTCGCCGCGCGCGCCCTGCAGCTGCTGACGGAGGCGCTGGAGCGCTGACGACACCCGGCTTGGCGAGGGTACGGCGCCTCGGCCTTGTGACCCGCCACCCGCTTCGGGTAGCGGTTATTCCGCCGTAATGTTGACAGCTTTCACTACACCGGCATACTTGGCGTGCTCGCTGCGGATCTGCCCGGCGAAGGCCTCCGGGTTCGAAACATAGACTTCGATACCGCCGGCCTGGCGCAGCCGCTCCGCGGTTTCATTTTCGCTGATGACCCGGCCCATCTCGGCCCGCAGCCTGGACAGAATCGCCGGCGGCACGCCGGCGGGCGCGAACAGCGCCAGCCAGGCCTGCGCCTCGAACCCGGGATAGGTCTCGGCGATGGTCGGGATGTCAGGGAAAGCCCGGGCGCGCGCCCGGCTCGCCGTCGCCAGACCGCGCACCGCGCCGGCACGGATCTGTCCGGCCGCCGAGTTGCCACCGAACATGGCCTGCACCTCGCCGGCCAGCAGCGCCACCATGGCAGGGCCGCCGCCGCGATACGGCACGTGGGTCATGGCCACGCCGGCGCGCTGCAGGAGCAGCTCCATGGTCAGATGATGCTGGCTGCCGGCGCCGATCGAGGCATAGGGCAGCGGTGGGTTTGCTCGTTTCGCGTAGTCGATGAACTCGGCCAGGCTGCGCACCGGCAGCGCCGCGCTCACGGTCAGCACCATGTCGGTGGTGCCGATGCTGGCGACCGGGACCAGATCCTTCAGCGGATCGGCGGTCATCTTGTAGAGATGCGGGCTGATGACGATCTGGGCGTCGGCGGCGAGCAGCAGGGTATAGCCGTCGGGCTGCGCCTTCGCCGCCATCTCGGTCGCGATATTGCCATTGGCGCCGGGGCGGTTCTCCACCACCACGGGCTGGCCGAGGAGCTCCGACAGGCGGGGCCCGACGGCGCGGGCGGTGGTATCGGTGGCGCCGCCCGGCGGATTGGGAACCAGGACGCGGATCGGCCGGTCGGGATATTGGGCGGCGACCGGCCCGGCCGGCATAAGCAGGCAGCAGACCGTAACCGCGACGCGCAGTGCCCTCATCGTCCCTCCCGCACGGATGGTTCTCCGGACCGTCCTTGGGCGGAGGGTATCACAGGGAGATCGGCCGGCCCTACCGGCGCTGGCCGTGCCCGGCTTCGCGGGGCGTCGCAGCGGGCGGGCGGGCCTGCGGCGACTTGGTGCGGTCGACGGCCGGCCAGCGTTCGCCGGGCCCCGGCAGCGGGCTCTCCTTGCCGCTCAGGCGCTCGATGGTCATGGCGTAGACCGTGATCTCGTTCAGGCGCGGGAAGAAGCCCTTCGGCCGGTCCCATTCCGGCTTGGCGTGCTTGGCCATCAGCGCCTCGAAGAAGCGCTGCTTGGCCGCCTCGTCCTCGACCACGCGGACCCGGCCGAAGGCGATGACGCTCGCATAGGCCAGGGAGCTGTCGCATTCGAAGCGGCCGTAAGGGAACACCTCGCCCGCCTGGTCGATCTCGAAACAGGCCCGCGCCTCGTGCTCGACATTGGCCCGCAGATGGCCGCGCGCCCGGCTGTTGTGCACCCAGATCTCCCCGTCCATGACCAGGTAAAGCAACGGCACGCAGTACGGGTACCCATCCGCCCCGACGGTAGACAGCCGCCCGCAATAGCCGGCGGCCAGGGTCTGTCGGGCGCGTTCCTCGGGCATCAGCCTGTCGGCGCGCCGGATCTGGGGTGAGCTGCTCATCGCGAATCTCCGCCAGGGGGAGCGCAAACCCTAGCCGAGCCGGCCGGCGTTATCCACAACCCCTCGGCCAAATTCGCCGCCCGGAAGCGGCAGGAGTTGCCGGGCCGGCGCCCTTTGCCGGCAGCCGGGGCCCGAAAACTCAGAGAAATCCGCGACCCACGGCTGGCACGCCGGTTGCGATCCCTTAGGCAAAGCCAAGACCAAAGACCTCGGACGTAACCCAAGGCGTAGTTTCATGCTGGCGTCGCTCGTTCCTGCCTCCCCCTCCATCTCCCGCCCCTTTGCCGCCCGTCTCGATCCCGACTGCCCCTTCGGCCAGCGCTATCAGGCCGTGATCGACAGCCTGCTGGAGCGTGCCCCGATCCGGGACGCCGCCCCGGCCATGGCCGAGTTCCGCCCCCTCGGCGCGCTGTCGCTCGACGAGCTGGCCTTCATCGCCGGCTGCGCCGTCCTTTCGACTGAGGAGCTGGCGGACCAGGGCATCACGCCGGACGAGTATCGCGGCGCCCTGCGCGAGCAGGCGCTCGCCGTCCAGGTCACCCGCTACGCCGAGCGGACCCGCCTGTTCCTCGGCGTGCGCAACGACATCGCCTTTGCCCTCAACGACACGGCTGCCGCGGCCATCGCCGCGATCATGACGCGCCAGGGTTGCCAGCCGCCCGAGACCATGGCCTTCCGCCCCTCGCCCGACGAGGACGCCGAGATCTCGCTGCTCAGCCCAACCTGCGAGGTGATGGCCCGCATCACCTTCGACCTGCGCGGCGCGGCCACCATGGACGAGGTTCACGCCTGGCTCGAACGCACCCTGGCCGGAGAGCGGCTGTTCGACCTCGGCATCACCCGGCTGAAGAAGCCCGAGGAATACGGCGAGCTGGCCGAGCGCGTGCTGTCGCGGCTGTGGGACGCGCTGGTGCCGGCCTAGGCGCTGACTGAGTCAAGGTAACACAGAAGGCGCTCCCGGCTGGCAGCCACGTCAACGATCTCGAAGATTGGCGGCGGGCCCGGCAGAAGGCCGGTGACTTGCCGGCCTGC